>NZ_JBDQQS010000008.1:0-275265 GCF_039888615.1 Hoeflea sp. CAU 1731
ATGATCTGGGCTTCTTCGACAACAAGGAGGACCGTGTCGAACCGGCACAAAACCCATTCGCACCGGAGAAAGTGTAAACCATCTCTCCGGTATCAAATGTAAACCATGTGACAAGAATGGACCCTGAAAAAATTGGTCGGAGTGAGAGGATTCGAACCTCCGACCCCCTCGTCCCGAACATGGTTATCTTCGAGGAAAAGCCCAGTTTTCTGGGTTTTTTCATCGCCATTTATCACGCATGTTCACGTTCAGTTCGAGGGTTTCAGGTGGGTAACAGGTGGGTAAAATGATCAAGTGAACTTGCAGCCTTGCTCGTCGTCGTGAATGCGCTCGAAGTTCCGCCAATTGCATGCATTCTTGCGCTCGCTAAGCACGGACCTGGCGTCAGTTGGACTTAGGGCTGTCCGGGCAGGTGCATTGATTCATCTCTGTTGAGTCAAAGCGAACCAAAAGCTCAGCTTCAGTCTATCCATTCGGAGGTAAGGTGTTCAGTTCCTGGAATCACGCCACCGGTAATAATAGACCGAAGGCGCGAGGAACCAGGGATTGCCATAGTAGAGCGGACGCGTGTAAAATTCGGTTTTATCGAATCCCGAATTGCCTTCTGCGAGGCCGAGGACCTTCTGGCCTGATCGCCTTCCGAGGTAGCTCGCCATGGATACGCCGGAACCGCAATAGCCCATCGCGTAGTACATGCCGTCGTGACTGCCGGAATGAGCAAGTGTGTCAAAAGTATAGCCCACAAATCCTACCCAGGAATGGCTTATTCTGGCATTCCGGAGTTGGGGGAACAAACGGATCATTTCTGCATGGAGAAGCGGGCCGCTGACCATTGGGTCGGTCTCTCCGTGGCTGACGCGTCCGCCGAAGATCATTCGCGTTCCGTCAGGTGAAAGCCGATAGTAGTAGACGACCTTTCTGGTGTCAGAAACGATCCGGTCTTGAGGGATGACTTCGGCCATCGTTTCGCGCGGCATCGATTCTGTCGCGATCACGTAGCTGCCAATTGGAATTACTCTGCGCCGAAGCCAGGAGGTGACCTGACCGGTATAGCCATTCGTTCCAACGACAACGTCCCGGGCGACAATACGGCCGCGAGGTGTATGGACAACATAACCGTTTCCGGTTCTCTCAATACGGTCCGCCGGACAATGGTCGGCGACTGTCGCGCCAGCCTCCATCACGCGTTGAAGCAATCCCGTATGATAGCGGCCGGGATCGAGTACAGCATGACGATGCAAGATCACCCCGCCATGATAGCCGTCGGTGCCGATCTCCCGATGTTGCTCCGAACGAGGAACGATTTCAGTCTCGACCTCCAGACCCGGAATCTTTTGTTCGGCGTCCCGGCGAAGGGCTTCGAAAGCCTTGGGTGTATGGGCGGCGTGAAAGCGTCCACATACCCTGAAGCCGCAATCGATTTTTTCGTCCCGTGTGAAATCCTCGATCCATTTCAGCGCAGCGTGTCCCTCGCGCAGTATAGCATAGGCGGTCTTGTCGCCATGGCGCCGAGAGAGCTGATCAAACGAGGGCTTGACGCTCGTGCTGATCTGTCCGCCATTGCGTGTGCTGCAGCCTTCACCCACGACTCCCTTTTCCAGGACGAGCGTCGAGCGTCCGGCGCGCGCAGTCACCAGAGCGGCGTTGAGACCTGTGTAGCCCGAACCGATTACGAGAACGTCCACTTTGTCGGGCAGAGGCACGTCCCGCATTTTGGGACGAGGAGAGGCCTCCCACCAGTAAGGGTCGGTCCTGATATCCTGTGTGAACACACGGTTCTGATTGCTATGCAAATTTGTCCCCGTTCCAGTGGCGTTGCGTCAAGAAATCCGAGCGGCGACGCTCTTGAGTTTCAGGTATGTGCGCATCCCCTCAATTCCTTTCTCTCGCCCGAATCCCGACATCCTGTTGCCGCCGAAAGGCACCGATATCCCGCCGGCGAAATACTCATTGATAAAGATCTGGCCAGCGTCGATGCGGCGTGCGAGTTGATGCGCAGTGGCGAAGTCACGCGTGTAGATACCGGCGACGAGCGCGTAATTGGTCGAATTGGCTATTGCTATCGCCTCTTCGACGTCTTCCGCGATCTGAACCGTCAATACTGGACCGAAAATTTCGTCTTGTGCGATCGGATCGTCGACAGGCGCGTCGTCGAAAATTGTTGGTTCGTAGAACCATCCCTTGCCGGTTTCCGGATCCGTCGTGACTGTCCCGCCTGTGACGATTTTCAGCGCGCGGGCGCGAGCGGCGTCTACAGCGGAAGAGATCTTTGCGAGATGCTCCGAAGAGTTGATCGCCCCCATGTCGGGTCGCCGCAGTCCGTGGCCCAGCGTCAATCCTCTTGCGCGCGACACAAGGGTTTCCATCAGAGAGGAGTGGGACTTGCGGGTGACGATGAGGCGGGAGCCTGCAGAGCAGATTTGACCGGCGTGTTCATAGATGGCCCCGATTGCGCCATCGACCGCTGCAGCCATGTCGGCGTCGTCGAGAACCACCAGCGGTGATTTACCACCGAGCTCCGGGAGTACGCTTGTGACATTGCGCGCCGCAGCACGAATAACCTCGATGCCCGTACTGGTGGAGCCGGTAAAACTGATGTGGCGCACGAGCGGATGTGAAACAAGCGGAGCGCCGGCGGTGATCCCTCTGCCCGTAACGACATTCAATACGCCCGCGGGCAGGCCGGCCTGAATAAGCAGTTCCGCGATCATCAGAGCGGTCAGCGGCGTCTGTTCTGCAGGCTTTACGACAGCAGTGCAGCCGGCCGCTATCGCCGGCGCTATACTGCGCGAAACGGTGGAAATAGGATAATTCCAAGGGATGATGTGGCCGGTGACGCCGACGGGCTCCCAATTGGTGTATGCCAGATATTCGGGTCCGAGCGGGATCGAGCGCCCCTCGAATTTGTCGGGAAGACCGGAGTAGTATTCAAAACAGCGCGCCGCCCCCATCACGTCGCCTTCGGCTTCCTGCAAGGTCTTACCGGTATCCAGGCATTCAGCTACGGAGAGCCGTGCTGCATGTTGCCGGATCAGGGACGATGCGCGCGACAGTACGGCGCCGCGCGACGCCGGCGTCGCTGCACTCCATTCGCCATTGAATGCGGCATGCGCGTTCTCGACAGCGTACTCGATGTCGGCGGCGTCGCCGTCAGCGAATTCATGAAACGCTTCGCCATTACCCGGATCGAAGCTCTCCATCATTCCACCATTGATGGGCGGCGTCCATTTTCCGGCAATAAAATGTCGATTCGGCAGATCAGTTATCCGGCGCGTGTCTTTGTATTCGGCGACCAGCGTCGACAAGCCGTCGCTCATTGATCCATCTCGCTTAACTGGTATTCGGATTGCTCGAGCCAGTGTGGGTCGATCTCCACACCCCAACCAGGTTCGTCGGAAACTCGGATATGACCACCCTCAATGGTGTACGGCGAGCGGACAAATAGACCTTCCTGCCAGGGGTAGTAGTCTGGTCCCTCGATGGAGAATTCCAAATATTTTCCAGCATTGGGAATTGCCGCCAGGAAATGCATGGTGAATAGCGTAACCAGGCTCATATTGGCGGCGTGGGGGGTCACCGGCAGGCCTGCATCCGCCGCCATTGCGGCAACCTTGAGGGACCGGCACATCCCGCCGAGATAGAGAACATCTGGCTGCACGATATCGACCACCCTGTGCTCGATGATCTGCTTCCATACGAAAAACTCGCAATCCTGTTCACCGCCTGCAACGTCTATGTCCAGCGTGTTCGTGACCTCCAGCGTCTGCTCAAGTTCCCAGTACGGGCAGGGCTCCTCGTAATGGACCAAACCGTTGTCTTCCATAATGCGACCTACCTCGATCGCCCGTGCGGGGGTGTAGCAGCTGTTGGCGTCGGCAAGAAGGTCAACATCGTCGCCGAGCGCTTTTCGTATTGTCGGAACGATTTCTTCGGTCCGTCCTGGCCATTCATCCTGATTACGGCCAACTTCTGCGCCGACGCGGAACTTGAACGCGTCGAAGCCGTATTCATGGCGGAGTCGTTTGAAACGTTCGGCTTCCGCCTCAGGCGTTATGTCGCGCTTCATGGAGGAAGCGTAAGCGCGGAGCGAGGTCGGCTTTCCTCCAAGAAGTTCGACGACAGGCTTTTCGGCAAGAATTCCGCGCAGGTCCCACAGGGCAGTCTCTACGCCTCCCATCGCGCGTCTGAGATGAGAGCCGGTGAACTTGTGCTCCCGCTCACCGACCAGGTTCAGAACATCCTCAAGATCACAGTCGACAGATTGTCCCAAAATCCAGGGAGCAACCTGTCTGTGAAGCACCTGAGCGGTAATATCCGCATGATAAGGGGCAACCTGACCCCAGCCGCACGCTCCGTTTGCCGCGGTTACCTTCACGAAGGCAACGTGCGGTGTCGAGAATGTCTCTATAGTTTTGATTTTCATGTAGAATTTCACATAGTTTCTTGACGGCGAAGGCGCCTTTAACGGGCTTACCGCACTGCACATGGTCAACAACAGTCTTGTCAGGGGCAGACATTGTGCACAAATTGGTCCCTTGTTAAGGTCCACTTTGATTAAGCTGGAATGCCAATTCTAATACTTGCAGTTCCCGTTCAACTATCCGATTGGAGAGATTATTCGTGAAATACGCTGGCGGTGTGCTTCTCCCGACATTACGGATCGACCGCGAGTCCGGTCGGCCGATCGTGGCGCAACTTGTCAGTGCAATGCGCGATCTGGTCTTGTCTGGCGTGCTGGAGCCGGGACAGCGTCTTCCTTCAAGCCGAACATTCGCCCAGGACCAGGGGATTTCACGAACGACGGCGATCGGTGTTTTCGAGTCGCTTGCGGCGGAAGGGTTGATCGTGTCTCACGTGGGTTCCGGCTCATATGTCAGCGATATCCTCAAGGCGAAGGCCGAAACCATCTCGACCGAAGCGGACAGGCACAAGAGACAACCTAAGCGACTGGCGAATCTGACAGAGCAGGCATCCGAACAATTTTTTCCGAGGCTCGCCCATCCTACCAAACCCCGGCCTTTCGTGACCGGGTTGCCAGCGCTCGATCTTTTTCCCATTCCGCTTTGGTCCAAGCTGATGGCCCGTCACTGGCGCGCGGCGCGCGGGATCGCCCTTGGCTACCCTGAACCAGCCGGGCAACCCGAACTGCGTCGCGCTATCGCCACCCATCTTCGCGCAAACAGGGGCGTCGTTTGCGAACCCGAAGAAGTCTTTATCGTCAACGGCGCGCAGGAGGCGTTCAACAGGATTGGCAATACGCTGCTTGATCCCGGTGATCCGGTCTGGTTTGAAAATCCGGGACCAATCGGGGCACGCAACAGCCTTCTGTCAAGTGGTGCGAGGCTTGTTCCATTGCCTGTCGATAATGAGGGCATCAATGTCGCGGCGGGCCTGAAAGCCGAACCCGACTTCCGCCTTGCCTTTGTCACGCCATCCCACCAGCATCCGCTGGGCGCCGTGATGAGCTTGCAGCGACGCTTCGAGTTGCTGCAAGCGGCGGAACGGGCGGACGCATGGATCGTCGAGGACGACTATGACGGGGAGTTCTACTACTCCGGCCATCCACCGCCAACGCTCAAGAGCGTCGACACCGTAGGGCGCGTGATCTATGTCGGGACGTTTTCAAAGTCGATCTTTCCGGGTCTGCGAATTGCATTCATGGTGGTAAGCAGCCCCTTGTCGGAGGTGTTCGACCGCATCGCCGGTGCGACTTTGCAGGGAGCCTCGACCATGGTTCAATCTGTTGTCGCGAACTTCATCGAAGAGGGGCACTTCGCAAGTCATATCAGGCGGATGCGTAAGGCCTACATGGAAAGGCACGAAGTTCTGATCGATGCGGCGTCACGGCGGCTCGCCGGGGCGGTCGACGTGAAATCCACCGAAAGCGGCATACAAACCGTCGGCCATCTGTTGACCGATCATGACGAAACCTCCGTAGCTGAAGCTGCGGCGGCCCTTGACGTAATTGTCGCCCCGCTAGAACGCTTCTGTATCGCGCCTATTGACGCCAAGGGTTTTGCTCTCGGATTCAGCACGTCGACACCGGCGCAGATACGAGCAGGGGTAGACAGGCTTGCTGATGCTATCGATTCGCTTGGATAGGAAATGGTTTGCCTGAAATTCCTTAATGGCTGATGCTGGCGTGTAATCGACCTGATAGCTACCGGCCATGGAAAGCTATGACTTCATCATCGTCGGCGCCGGCTCTGCCGGTTGTGTGCTGGCGGACCGCCTCAGCAAAAACGGACGCTACCGGATTCTCATTGTAGAAGCTGGGGGCAGCGACCGAAATTTCTGGGTGCGTATGCCCATCGGTTACGGCAAGACCTTCTACCACCGTGACCTGAACTGGCGGTACACGAGCGAGCCAGTCGCTGGGCTTGCCGACCGGCAAATCTATTGCCCGCGTGGTCGCGTGCTTGGCGGATCCAGCTCGATTAACGCAATGGTCTACATTCGAGGTCAGAAGCAGGATTACGACCTGTGGGAAGAACTCGGAAATCCCGGCTGGGGCTGGAAGAGCGTGCTGCCGCTCTTCAGGCGTCTGGAGGATAATTCGTCTGGCCCCAATGATTACAGAGGCTTCGGAGGGCCTCTTCGGGTCACCGCAATTACCGGTTCGGAACATGTTACATGTTCTGATTTTTTCGGAGGCTGTGAAGCGGCGGGCTTGTCCTGGAATGATGATTTCAACGGCGCGTCACAGGAAGGCGTCGGACTGTACCAGATCACGACGAGGGACGGGATACGCGCATCTGCAGCCTCGGCTTTCCTTCGGCCTGCAATGCGAAGGAAAAACCTCCGGGTCATTACAGGCGCGCATGTCTCGAAGGTCGTTTTCAACGGTCGGCGCGCGTCGGGTATAACCTACGTTAAGGGCGATCAGATCGTCTCGGTCGCAGCCTCCCGCGAAGTGATCCTTTCCGCTGGCGCCGTAAATTCGCCGCAGCTTCTTCAACTTTCCGGTGTCGGCGCTCCCGAATTGTGCGCTGCGAACGGCGTTCCGCTGGTGCACGCCCTTCGTGGCGTCGGAGAAAATCTTCAGGATCATTTGGGCCTCGACTACATTTACCGGGCCAACCGCCCGACCCTGAATTCGGTGCTTCGTCCTTGGTGGGGACGTCTTTCTGTCGGGATACGCTACCTGCTGACCAAGTCGGGTCCCCTTTCGATCAGCGTCAACCAGGCTGGCGGATTTTTCCGCACGGATCAAAATCGCGTGCGGCCGAACATGCAGCTCTATTATTCGCCTTTGAGTTACACCCGTGGAGCCCCCGGTGTGCGGAAGCTTATGCTTCCTGATCGGGAACCCGGCTTTCTTTTGGGAATTTCCAATTGTCATCCGAAAAGCCGTGGATCGGTCACATTGCGCTCGGACAATCCATTCGATCCACCGGTCATACAACCGAATTACCTTTCTGCTGATGAGGACGTAGAGGAATTGATCGACGGCTGCATGATGCTGCGCCGCATTGCGGCGGCAAAGCCGCTGACTGAAATAATAGAAGATGAAATCCATCCGGGTTCGGCAACGATAACCCGCGAGCAGATGGAAGCGGACCTGCGCGCACGCGCGAGTTCGGTATTCCATTTGAGCGGCACCTGCAAAATGGGCCCGGGAGCCGTATCGGACGTCGTCGACGCTCGATTAAGGGTGCATGGACTCGGTGGATTGAGGGTTGTTGACGCCTCAATCTTTCCAGAACTGCCTTCCGGAAACATCAACGGACCTGCAATGATGACCGGTTTGAAGGGTGCAGAACTTATCCTCGAAGATCATAACGAATGATATCAAAACCTGTCCGGACGGTAGACTGAGAGATCGATGTTCGGGCGGCGTCTGCCGGCCAGATCGGCAATGATGCGTCCCACCTTAGGTCCGATGGTCAGGCCGATATGCTGACCGCCATATGCATGCAAAATATTTGGCGCGGACATGTCTTCCCCGATCACCGGAAGGCTGTCTGGCGTGGTCGGTCGGCGGCCCATCCAGTTCTCCGTCACGTCGAACTTGAGATTGGGATAAACTTTCCGGACGCCTTTCTTGATCACCTCGAGCGGGCGACTTGAAGGGGGAGCATTCAAACCTCCGAACTCCGCTACTCCGGCGGCGCGCAGGAACCCATCCATCGGAGTCATGATGATCTTCGCGTCGGATACAAGGTATGGCTGCGGTGCGGTGAATTGCGGGTCTCGAATGGCGATATGATAACCGCGTTCCGCCTCAATATTCATGCTCACTCCAAAGGCGCGGGCAATTTTGCCGGACCATGCGCCCGCCGACAGCACAATCTTGTCGGCGGAAAGTATCTCGCCGCCTTCAAGCACGACACTTGGCGCTGTTCCAGGCGTGATCGACATTACGCGGGACTGCCGATATCCGCCTCCATTGGATTTGAAATGCGAAAAAATGGCTCTGACATAGCCGCCGGGTGACGACAACCAGCAGATGTCCTTGAAGACGGTCGCGAAGTTGTAGTGCGGTCCGATATTCGGATCGCGTTCCACCAGTTCCGCACGGTCCATTTTCTCGGGATAAAGCCCATATTTCCCGCGTATCTCGGCTCCGAATACGTCGCTTTCGTAATTTTCCCTCTGGGGGAACAGGCTCACGAATTCACCGCTGCAAATGAAGGTTTGAGCGTCGGTTCCGCGAACGAGCGCCAAATGCTGTTCGTTTGTGTCCGACGTCATTGTCGCGATGCCGACTGAAATATCGCGAACCCGTTCCGGTTTTGCATTGCGAACGAAAGGAATGAGCCAGGGGAGGAGGCGGGGCAGGTAAGACCATCTGAGAAATAAAGGGGAATCGGGGTCCAGAACCATGGATGGGGCCTTGCGCACCATCGATTCCGTAGCCACAGGCATAACCGACGTACGAGACAGCAGGCCTGCGTTGCCGTAGGATGTCTGATCCTCGGAACCAGGCTCCAGCGGATCGATCAGCGTGACATCCCACCCGTCTCTGCGCAGCCATTCTGCAGTACACACGCCAGTGATCCCCGCGCCAACGATCAAGACTGTTCCAACACTCACGGGCCGACTCCTGTTTGATAATATGCAACCCGAACAAGTACGCTCAAAGCGGTCTGCAACACAGGTCCATTTAAACAGAAGATCCAAAGCCAATAGTGAAGGAATCTATGCTGTTTTGAGAGTTCAACAGTACTGGATTGTTACTGAGCGCAGCTAGCCTCGTTAGATTAATGGTATGGTTATCTTTTCGCAATGGACCTTATTATAAGACCAATTTTATCGTTGCTTTATTAGGTGAATTGTTTCGTCTCTGTTCGGTGCAAAGTGCCGGGCACGAACACTGTTACCAACACAAGGGGAACACAATGAACAGAGTCCTGGGACTGATTGTTCTTATAATGAGCTCGGTAATGTCGGTATGGTCCTTTGCTGCAGATAGTGAACTGCGCGTGGCCACACCGAACGATCCATCGATTGACCCACACTTCCTGTATGTTTCCACGAATGCTGCCTACGCGCGTCATTTGTACGGAAAACTGGTGGATCTGGATGGCGATGGCAACGTTATTCCAAGTCTTGCCGTGGAATGGAAGAACATCGACGAGAATAACTGGGAACTGAAACTCCGTGAGGGTGTGAAGTTTCATGATGGCTCGGATTTCGACGCCAAGGACGTTATTGCGTCCTTTGAACGCGTGCCCAATGTGCCAAACAATCCGGCGAGTTACGTCTCGAACACCAACATGATCGAGTCCATAACTGAAAAAGATCCGCATACGATTGTGATCACGACCAAGATGCCGTACGCGCTGCTGCTTCGCCGCATTTCTGGTATCGGCATAATTCCCTCTGAAATTGCGGAGACCGATACTACCGAGGACTTTACATCAGGTAAGGCGGCAATCGGAACCGGACCGTACAAGTTTTCCGAATATGTGCCCGGAGATCGCTACGTTATCGAGCGCAATGAAGATTTCTGGGGCGAAAAGCCGGCCTATGAAAAGGTGATTTTCCGCATCATGCCCGAATCCGCTTCGCGCATGGCTGCTCTGCTTGGTGGCGACGTGGATTTGCTCGAAGGGCTTCCGCCAGCGACGGTGGAGACGCTCGAAGAGCGGGACGGTTTTTACGTCGCGCAGCGCCCGTCGTCGCGGACCATGTGGCTGTTCATCGATACACATAACGAAGTATCGCCGTTCGTACGCGACAATGACGGCAATGCCATGGATACAAATCCGCTACTGGATCCTAAGGTGCGTGAAGCGCTCTCGCTTGCTATCAACCGTGACGCCATCGTCGAGCGCGTGATGGGTGGACTGGCCGAACCGGCCAACCAGATTGTCGCCGACGGCTGGTTCAGTCATAGCCCGAACATTCCAGAAGCGAGCTACGATCCGGAACGAGCGAAGGCATTGCTCGCCGAGGCCGGATATCCTGATGGTTTCCAGCTGACGATCCATGGTCCGAATGACCGGTATCCCAATGATGAGAAGGTCGTTCAGGCGATCGCCCAGATGTTGACCCGCGTTGGCATAAAGACCGAGGTTGCGACAATGCCCAAGTCTATATACTTCGGTCGGATGAACGAAAGGGAATTCAGCCTCGCCTTTATTGGATGGGATAACGGACTCACCGGCTCGTCGCTCATGTCGCTGAGCGCCGCCTTCCACACCCGCGATAAAGATGCTGGTGAAGGATCATGGAATGCAGGCGGTTACTCGAATCCTGAGTTCGATGCGGCGATCGAAAAAGCCGAAGGTGCGTTTGACATGGATGAGCAGGAACAATCCTTGATTCGCGCCATGGACATTATGATCGCCGAGGATAAAGCGGCTGTGCCTCTCTATACCCAGTTTGTGATCACCGGCGCCAAGGATACCGTGAGCTATACTCCGCGTGTCGACGAACACTTCTCAGCCATGGCGGCCAAACCCGCCGAGTAGACTGACAGACCTGGCTCGGGCCTTCGCCTGATCGATTGGCCCGAGCCTCGCTTTAATCAAGAGCCATCGGATGACCATATTCCTCATACGGCGACTAATGCAGAGCTTCGTTGTTCTGCTGATCATGTCGCTGGTCGTGTTTGCCGGAGTTTATGCAATTGGCAATCCGGTGGACGTCTTGATAAGCCCAGAGGCGACGGAGTTGCAGCGTGAACAGACAATCCAGCAACTCGGCCTGGATCGGCCGATGTGGGAGCAGTACCTCATTTTCCTGAAGAATATCGCCGAAGGAAAACTGGGTACTTCATTTGTGCACAATCGACCTGCCATCACCCTGATTCTGGAGCGCTTTCCGGCAACCTTCGAGCTGGCTTTTTCTGCGCTCGTCATCGCCGTCTTTTTGGGAATTCCGCTTGGCCTTTGGGCGGGCCTCCGAGCCGACAGCTTCTCGGGCCGGTCGATAATTTCCGGTTCCATTATCTTGTTCAGTATGCCGACTTTCTGGGTTGGCCTCCTCATGATCATCGCATTTGCGATCAACCTCAATTGGCTGCCGACTTCGGGGCGGGGCGAAGTCGGAACATTTCTCGGGATACGATCCAGCCTGTTTACGATCGATGGTTTGCGGCATCTCGTTTTGCCCGCAACCAATCTTGCCCTTTATCCGCTGGCCTTGATCATTCGCCTGACCGCGTCGGGCACCAGTGAAACAATGTCGCTGGATTTCATGCGGAGCGCCCGCGCCAAGGGATTGCACGCCCCGCGCATCGTGTTCGTGCATCTTCTGAAGAATATTCTTATTCCGATCGTCACGGTGATCGGCCTGCAGTTTTCCGTCATCCTGGCGTTTGCTGTCGTGACTGAAAGTATTTTCTCCTGGCCAGGAATGGGAAGGCTGATAATCGAGTCGATCAATCTTCTGGATCGGCCCGTCATCGTCGCCTACATTCTGGTGACCATCCTGATCTTCATGCTGATCAACCTGTTGGTGGACGTCCTCTATTCGTTCCTCGATCCGCGCGTTCGCCTGGAGAAGATGTGATGGCTGAGTTGACCGCCGGAGAGCAGCGTACCGAGGTGGAGAAGCCTACATCCGGCTTTCGTCTCTTCGTGGCGCGCTATGCTGAACGCAAATTGTCGGTCGTGGCGCTAGTTGTTTTGATTGGCGTGGTCCTCGTCGCCTATGTCGGTCCCGTTTTTACGCCGCAGAATCCGTTCGATCTCGCTCAAATAGATATTCTCGACAACATGCTGCCGCCCGGCTCTGAAAGCATGACCGGAATGACCTACTGGCTTGGCACGGACGATCAGGGGCGCGACCTCGTCAGCGCCATTGTCTATGGTCTCCGCATCAGTTTGACAGTAGGCGTTCTCAGCGGGTTCCTTGCTGTCATTATCGGTTGCGTTGCGGGCATCACGGCGGCCTACGCCGGAGGATGGGGCGAACGCATAATCATGCGCACAGTCGATCTCTTTCTCGGGTTCCCGAGCTTTCTGATCGCGCTGATCTGTCTTGCTGTTCTGGGTCGCGGCGTCGACAAGGTCTTGTTCGCCCTGGTCCTGAGCCAGTGGGCCAATTTCGCACGCGTCATACGCAGCGTCGCGGTAATCGAACGCGAGAAGGAATACATGTCGGCGGCGGGCGGACTGATGCTGCCACGTCACCGTATCATTTTCCGTCACCTGCTGCCCAACTGCCTGCCGCCGCTGATAGTGGTCGCCACCGTGAACGTTGCCTTCTCGATCACTCTCGAAGCTTCTCTCTCATTTCTGGGCGTCGGCCTGCCGGTTACCGAGCCTTCGCTGGGGCTCCTGATCGCCAATGGCTATGAATACATCATCACAGGAGATTACTGGCTCAGCGTCTATCCCGGTATCGCGCTGGTCGTGACGATCGGCAGCATCAACCTTGTGGCGGACAGGCTGCGCGATATCCTCAATCCGAGGAACGACCAATGACGCCGGCCTCGCAAAAGGCCGTCGAGCCCACGATCGAGATAGAGAACCTGAAGACCTACTTCTTCACTCGATCCGGTGTCGTGAAATCCGTCGATGGGGTTTCCTACTCCGTCGCGCCAGGTGAGATCCTGGGAATTGTGGGCGAGTCCGGATCCGGCAAGACAGTCACCGGCATGTCGATAATGGGGCTTATCGAGAAGCCCGGCCGGATCGTCGAAGGTTCGATCCGTTTCAAAGGCGAGGAAATAGCCAACGCATCCGAACGACGACTGCGTCAGTTGCGCGGCGGGGCGATTTCGATGGTGTTTCAGGATGCGACTACTGCTTTGAACCCGGTGCTGCGAGTCGATACGCAGATGGTCGAAACGTTACGCGCGCACAAAAAGATTTCTCGGCGCGAGGCGCTGAAAGCGGCGGAAAAAATGCTGGCGCGGGTCGGAATTCCGACGCCGGAAAAGCGTCTCAAATCCTACCCGCACGAGTTCTCCGGAGGCATGCGGCAGCGTGTTTCGATCGCAATGGCTCTGTTGAACGATCCGGATCTGATCATCGCTGACGAACCCACGACGGCGCTCGACGTGACGGTGCAGGCTCAGGTGCTCCTGGAGACACAGAAGTTGTGTCGTGAAAAGGGAACGAGCCTGATCTGGGTCACGCACGATCTGACCGTCGTAGCGGGTCTCGCGGACAAGGTTTGCGTGATGTATGCCGGAAGGATTGTTGAAAGCGGATCCGTCGATGACATTCTCGACAACCCGCAGCATCCCTACACAATCGGGCTGATCGGATCGATCCCCAGTTCCAACACCCGTGGGAGGAAGTTGCAGCAGGTCGAGGGAACGACGCCTTCACTGCTGAACATCAAACCTGGATGCGCCTTCCGCGAGAGGTGCTGGCGCGCCACTTCGGCCTGCCAGGAAGAGCCGCCTGAATCTTCATTCGGACCAGGTCGGACTGTGCGTTGCTTCCATCCCTGCCTGGAAGGCGAGAAATACGAATCGGCGGGTTTGAACGCATGAGATCGACCGAAACGACGCCCGCCGCGCGCCCCCTGGTACGGCTGAAAAATGTCTCGAAGAAATTCACCCGGGAACTCGACCTGGCGGCGCGCCTCGCACAGAAGCTGGGGGTCGACATAAATGAAGAAACCGTCCACGCCGTAAACGGCATCAATCTCGATATACACAAAGGCGAAGTTGTCGGTCTCGTCGGCGAATCCGGCTGCGGCAAGTCGACTCTCGGTCGGGTGGTCAGCGGTCTGTTGCCTGCTTCGACCGGCGAGATCGAGTTTGACGGAGAGACGATCGACAGCGCAACGTCTCGCAAGAGGCCCAAAGATTTGGCTTTGCGCATACAGATGATTTTCCAGGATCCCTACGCGTCGCTCAATCCGCGCATGCGCGTGGGCGAGATAATTTCCGAAGCGCCGCGCGTTCACAGGATTGTGCCGCCGAACGAACTTTCCGCCTATCTCGACAAGGTTATGGAGCAGTGCGGGCTCGATCCGGCGTACAAGTCCCGCTATCCGCACCAGTTTTCGGGAGGCCAGCGTCAGAGGATCGCAATCGCCCGAACATTGGCGGTCAAGGCGGATTTCATTGTTTGCGACGAAATCGTTTCAGCGCTCGACGTTTCCATTCAGGCGCAGATCCTGAACCTGCTCCTGGATCTCAAACAGGAACTTGACCTGACGACTCTCTTCATCAGCCACGACCTTGGAGTGGTCGAGCATGTCAGTGACAGGGTTGCGATCATGTATCTGGGACGCATGGTCGAATTCGCGCCGACGGAAATGCTGTTTTCCAATCCGCAGCATCCATATACGCGCAGCCTTCTTGAGGAAGTGCCGAGCCTCGACAAGCGCAACATGAATTATTCAGCGATCGAAGGCGAGATTCCATCTCCTTTCGATCCGCCTCCCGGCTGCCAGTTTCACCCGAGATGTCCGTTCGCAACAGCGGAATGCCGAACCGTCGCACCCGAACTACAGGTTTTGGAGAGCGGACATACTTTCGCGTGCCACCACCCCCAAGGAGAAATTGCGGAAAGCCAATGACAAAGCACGAGAACAATTTCGATGAATGGAATGTCACCGAGGAAGCTGCAAAGCTGCATGCCGACGCGCTGGTGGTCGACCTGACGCTTCCGTGGATTCCGGAGGCCGAGATTCGCGAGAAGGAATCCGCCCTGGACCGGTTTGAGGCGTCGGGTTTCGATTTCCTTTCCCTGAGCATCGGAGTCGAACGCATGTCGCTCGCCCAGACCATGCACTACCTGCTCGATACGCGAGATGGTTTCGTCGCCCGCCCGGATCGGTTTGTCTTTGCAGAAAGCGTCGCGGATATCCGAAAGGCAAAGGCGGATGGAAAGGTCGCTATCGGATTTCACTTCCAGGGGAGTGAAATGCTGGAGCGGGACGTACGGATGGTCAAGGTATTCTACGATCTCGGCGTGCGTCATATGCTGCTCGCCAAAGACAACCGGACGCAAGCAGCGGACGGTTGCTACGAGCCGGCCGATTCCGGGCTCAGTACCTACGGTCGAGCGCTGGTTCGCGAGATGAACCGGGTCGGGATGATCCTGGATTTGACGCATATGGGGCACCGGAGCACCATGGAGGCCATGGAAATCTCGACCGAGCCGGTGATCTTCTCGCATTCCAACCCGTTCGGCATTCGTCAGCAGCGACGCTGCATCAAGGATGATCAGATCAAGGGTTGCGCGGAAAGCGGAGGGGTCGTCGGCATTGTCGGTTTTGGCCATTTCATGAAGAATTATGACATCTCGCCAAGCTGCTTCTTCGAGAACATCGACTACATTGCGCAGCTTGTGGGGCCGAAGCACGTCGCGCTTGGGCTGGACTACGTGTTCTTCCCGCAGCGTTTTCTCGAGGATGTGAGATCGAATCCCGGCGCCTGGCCGGCCGAGTACATGCAGAACATGCAGGGTTTCAACTATATGCCGCCGGAGGACCTGCCGAAGGTGACCGAAATCATGCTGCAACACGGGTATTCCGACGACGATGTCAGGGGCGTGCTCGGAGAAAATTTCCTGCGCGTGGCGGAAAAGGTTTGGAAATAGGCGAACCACGATCGCAAACAAGGAGAACTGCAAATGAAACAGGTAAGTTTCACTCAGATGAAGGATGGCACCAAAGAGGAGTATGAGTTCCTCAGCCAGCACTACAAGGATCACAAGAAGCTGACGCCGCATCGTCTGATCAGCGAGCTCGCTTCGCAGGAAGAGGAAACAGTCGAAGGCTACAAGGTAAGCCGTCTCGGTCACGCCTTGCAGGCTGCAACCCGCGCCTACAATGACGGCGCTGACATAGACTGGCTCGTTGCAGCGCTGCTGCACGATATCGGCGATGGTTTCGCGCCGGAAAATCATGACCAGTTCGCCGCCGCCATCCTTCGACCCTATGTACGCGAGGAAGTCGCCTGGACCGTTCATCACCACGGGCTTTTCCAGACGGTGTATTACAATCACTTCTTCGGACGCGACCAGAACGCGCGCGACAAGTACAAGGACAATCCCTACTACCAGACCTGCGTCGAATTCTGTGAGCGCTGGGATCAGAATTCATTTGATCCGGACTACGAATGCAAGCCGCTGAGCTTCTTCGAGCCAATGGTTCATGAGGTTTTTTCGAGACCCGGACATGATCCGGAAATACAGCAGCCAGGGGTAGTCAAAGGTCTTCCGCCGAGGGCAGAGACGAGCGCAAGCTAGGTCCTTTCTTCCGACTTTATATTTGACAAGGTACACATATCGGCATCCATCGCCTGGTGGGCGCCGATAGCCCAGAATTCCGCTGACGCCCGGGAGGTAGAAGCTGATAGCTGGCTTGCATTCGCAAGTCACGGCGCAGACTTGTGCGTCGGGGAAGTAATCTTTCCCGAGAGGTTTTGCCATGCGCTTTCAAAATTCCCAGACGGCTCCGGTGCGGGTTCGACTTGGCGATGAGACATTCGTATTCGACAATCTCAAGACATTGCTGGCTCAGGCGTCGCCGCGGAAGTCCGGTGACGAGCTTTCAGCTGTCGCTGCTCCAGACGAGACGACCAGAGTGGCGGCCCGGTATGCGCTTGCGGATGTTCCTCTAGAGCGATTTCTGGAAGAACCGCTCGTTCCCTATGAAGAGGACGATGTCACGCGGCTTATCGTCGACACGCATGACAGGAAGGCTTTTACAGCCATCGGGGCCATGACCGTCGGGGAATTTCGCGAATGGCTGCTTTCCAGTTCGGCGAACGCCGATGTGCTCCATTCCGTTGCGCCGGGTCTGACGCCTGAAATGGTTGCTGCAGTTTCCAAGCTTTGCGGCAATGGCGATCTCGTGGAAATCGCATCCAAGGTCAATGTCGTCACTGCATTTCGCACGACTGTCGGATTGGAAGGGCGTCTTTCGGCAAGGCTGCAACCCAATCACCCCACCGATGATCCGAAGGCCATTATTGCGGCTACCCTCGATGGGCTTCTTTATGGCGTGGGCGACGCGGTCATCGGCATCAATCCGGCAACCGACAACGTCGATCATTGTCGGATGCTCCTGTCTCTGCTCGATGATTTGCGGCAAAGACTGGAGATACCCTGCCAGACTTGTGTGCTGACGCATGTCACCAATTCGATCGAGATCATGGAGCGATCGGGGCCGGTGGACCTCGTTTTCCAATCGATAGCAGGAAGTGAGGGCGCCAATCTCGGGTTCGGCGTCTCCCTGGCCACACTGCGTGAGGCTCAGGACGCCGCACTTGGTCTGAAACGGGGCATGGTGGGCGACAATGTGATGTATTTCGAGACCGGCCAGGGCGCGGCATTGTCAGCAGGCGCAAGCCATGGCGTCGATCAGCAGACGATGGAAGCGCGCGCCTATTCCGTAGCGCGTGAATTCTCCCCGTTGCTGGTCAATTCGGTCGTCGGATTCATCGGTCCCGAGTATCTGTTTGACGGCAGGCAAATCACGAGGGCCGCGCTCGAAGATCATTTCTGCGGAAAATTGCTCGGTCTGCCGATGGGATGCGACGTCTGCTACACCAATCACGCTGAAGCGGATCAGAACGACATGGACAACCTGGCTCTGCTCCTGGCGATGGCCGGGGTCAACTTTCTGATCGCTGTTCCAGGCTCTGACGACATCATGCTCAACTATCAGAGCCTTGCCAATCACGACATCGTTCGTCTGCGTCACCTGACGCGCCGTCGCGCCGCGCCGGAATTCGAGAGTTGGCTCATGTCCATCGGGCTTGCGGACAGGAACGGCAGAATTCCGACGAAGCTTGCGCCGTTTCAGGTTTCACAAATACTCGCAGCGGAGTTGTCAGCATGAGCAAGGATGATCATCTTTCCGTGCTCAAGCGCTACAGCCACGCTCGCATCGGTCTGGGACGGGCAGGGGACGGATTGCCCAACCGCCATATCCTTGATTTTTCTCTGGCCTACGCAAAAGCACGCGATGCAATCCATGGTCAGGTCGACTTCCAAAAACTTGCCGATGAGTTGTCCCCGCGTCGCATAATACGCGTTCAAAGCGCAGCGCATGATCGCGCGATATATCTGCGTCGTCCCGACCTTGGTCGGAGGCTTGACCGTGAATCGGCTTCAATTTTGCCAAGTGGCCCGTTCGATCTTGTTGTTGTAATCGCGGACGGGCTTTCCTCCTCCGCCGTGGATCATCATGCAGCGAAGCTCGTGCTGTCCCTTGAGGCGTCATTGCGGGAATTGACGATGGGTCCCACAATATTTGCTGAGCAGGCCCGGGTTGCAGTGGGCGACGACATTGCCGAAAGAATGAACTCGGCAATGGTCGTCGTGCTTATCGGCGAGCGGCCCGGACTGTCTTCCGCAGATTCACTCAGCGCTTACGTTACATATGGCGCATCATCCCGGAGTCGCGACAGTGAACGAAACTGCGTTTCGAATATCCATTCCCGAGGTCTTTCAGTCGTCGATGCATCGCAGAAGATCAGTTGGCTTGTGCGGGAATCGATGAGGCTGAAGCTCTCGGGAGTTAGGCTGAAAGAAGCTGCTCCACTTCACTCAAATGTTCTATCTTCAGAATGATTGCGGTTCAGAGTCCTTTTCCTTAGATCAGTAATTCGGCTGGTTAATATTTGTTCAAGAGTGCGACATGCACTCCAAGGACTCCTGATACGAATCGTGCATCGACGAAAACCTGACGACGAGATGGAACTGGAATCTGTCGAGCAGACACTCTTCTCGGTTTCGCGAATGTAATTTCAGACGCCTGCACTCAGCACGTTTCGTCGCGCAGAATATGCTCAATTTGCGGGAACATCCGAGAGAACCGTAGAGACCGTCGAGGAAGAAATCGAGACGTCGTGCATTTTCGCAAGATGTTGAAGGTCTAGCTGTGTAACCTTCATCAAATTCGTGGCCATTCTGGCGCGCTGCTTTTCGCTGAGCAGGGCCGATTTGCAGTGGGTGTTTTGAATGATGATACGGGTGTGGTCAGCCCAAGTTCACCACGTTGCTTCTTTCGGTGCGCTTCGGCAACGGCCGCTTGGCCGTAATCCGTGCGGCCGCGTCTGCCTGGAAATCGGGATGATGGTGGTAATACGTCGATCGGAGCACAGCCTCTGTCATGCCGAGATAGTCGGCGGCATCCGACAGGGTAGCGCCGTTCTGCATCAACCAGGTAGCTGCTGTGTGGCGCAATACATGCGGCGTGACATCGGTCTGAAACAATCCGTCTTCGGCATACCAGCCTAGACCGGCTGCTTCGCATGCAGCCTTGAAGCCCTTCTTTACTGAGCTCACCGGCTTGCCGCTCCACTCGACGACATAGTCCTCGGAGATCATCCGGCCGATGTTTTTGCTCTTTCCGCGATTCTTCGTCTTGATCTCCAGTGGTGTTGTCGACCACCGGCGCAGATGTGCAAGAAGGCGATCCGGGATTCGGACCGGAGGTTGCCGCTTCTTTGTTTCCTGTTGTCTGGCTGGACGACGAAAGAAAACGCCTTGTTCCAGGTCCACATAACCGCAGCCCTCTGTTGGCCTGATAGCTGCTCCGCAGATCGCTCCAGAACGCGTTCCGGTGTAGAGACCAACGAGGATGAAGCGTGCGACGTGTCGGCCTGTTCTGCGGTCGCTCTCCTGTCCTTTCCAACTCTGTTTCATCCGCCACGCAGCCCATAGTAACCGCGCAGCCTCGTGTCGAGTCAGCCATCTTTGTCGTCCGACCGGCTTGTTCGGCAAGATAACGGCTGGAACCGCCGTTACATAACCTTCCGCGTAATAGTGATTGATCGCTGCTCGCAGATCCTCAAGCTGGCGTCGTGCTGCTGTTGGCGTCGAGGCTTCTGAAGCGTATCGCCGGCAGGCATTCCCGTTGATATCGGAAAGATGCATGCGACCAAAGAATTTGAGAACCTGAAGTAGCCGCGCGCCTGTTTCTTTCGGGTCCTTGTGAAAGGGCGCCCTGTCTTCAAGATATACGCTTATGATATCAGCTACTTTGACCTGATCCGGACTACGGTCTCGGTGTCGCGACGGGGTGTACTTGGCGGCGATGTAGGCTGCGAGTTTTTGATCAGCTTCCACGCGGCCATCTTTGCCGCAGCCAGTGCTGAATCGCTTTCCTCCGTCCTCGATGTACCATCCGGCAGCGTTTCTGATATTCCCATTCTTCTTCCGGCTTTCTCGTCGCCAGACAAGTCTGGCGCCTTTCGATGGACGCGGCATCGTTCCCTCATTCGCTGAATCTCGGCCAGGGTGACGTACTCCTTGCCGGCAATCATTTCGGTGACGAGACGGCCGCGATCACGTTCCTTGCGCAAACCTGCCACCCCCATGGTGCCATCAGGGAATGCTATTTTAGCGGCAATGTCCATTCGAATGGGTTCTTCTGGTTGAAAAATCGTTGGATTGCCGGACTGTTTCTTCGCGATCATTGGCTAACGTTTAAAACAATTGAGGGTATGGATGCAGAGTGGGTGTCGAGCTGTTCCGGTCTATGATCGAGGTAGCGCTGCTCTCACTTCAATAAACTGGCGAAGACACCAGCATGCAAAGCGAGGACGATGATGTTTGTGTGGCAAATCATCTCTCCAGCCGGACCCGGAACCAATAGCAAGACTACCTTTATCGACCATCCCCGCGTTCCTCTTGCGTCGCACAATACTTGTCCTGCTACGATAAAAGCTCCAGGTCAGGGTAAACCAACACATTGCCATGGGACACATATCGGTTCGTCTCAACCGGTTACGCCAGGAAAAATAGTCAATTACACTGATGTGGGGATTGGCTGACTATGGCCACGTACCGCACTATTTCTGGTGTTTTATCAATCTGTCCATCGAGGTTTTACCAGGGCTCGCGGTTTCGGCAATCGCCTAAACCTGGATGGAGATGAATAACGAGCGGTTGACAATTGGCATCCGAATTTCGTTGGCTGTCTCAACTCAAGACGGCCTTCTGGATCTATGCTCTCCAGGCTTCCGACACATTTGGCCATCGTCCGGATCATCGATAGCTTAGGCCCTGACCCTCACCCTGGCCACATCCAAGGTGTGTTCCGAACCTTGAGAATTGTCGATCCTTTCCGGTTTGCAATTGTCAAAATCGGGATCGGTGTGAGAACGCCAACCCCCTGTACCCCGGGGTACCCCCGGCTCCGGGGAAGGGCTTGTCCCGAGCGGGTATTCGGGGAGATGTAACTGCCGCCAGGGTCGATGCCGCTCGCTGCCCGTTTTAGCGGTATTGCCGAATAACCAGGACCGATCCCGCTGATTCCCAATAAGCAGGATAATTGAAGCTTTATGCAGAATAATCAGCAGCTTACCAAAACCGTGAGACGGCATTTCGTGAGACGCCGTCAGTCGTTCGCTTCTAACTCATTGATTTCATTGGGCTCGGTAGTCTTGATCGGCTCACCCGTCGACAGCGCCTTCTGGCCGGCGATCCGCTGGCCTTCCTACCGCTGGTTCGTCCCCAGGTCGATAATCAGCGTCGGAAGCCGTTCGTCGATGATCTCGACCTGCGTTGGCTTCTTGCCGTGCAGGTATGGCGCGAGGTTCGACGCGACAGTTTGCTGTTCATTGATTATTTCAAACGGACCCGGCCGGCGCTTAGCGTCCGTCCCTTGCTCGAAGAACCAGTGATAGAGCTCGACCGGGTCGGCGGTGAGATACTGCGCCATGGCGACCAGCGGATCCGTGAAGCCCTGCGCCTGGTAATACCGCTCGAAGTCCTTGGTCTTTTGGTTCGACGCGCCCTTCGGCCGCCCGCGCCGCGCCATCTCCTCCGCCGCGCCATACCGGCTAGGCTCAGTTTCCGCCTCCGGAAAATCCCCGTCGGCACGCTCTCCCAAAGCCTCATCGTCTGGTCGAAACAGATCACGATCCCTACCCGTACAAACGATCCGATTATTTTAATGGTTTCGCCGGAGCGAGGTGTCTTGCTGTAAAGGCAAAAGTGTCTTGTTCCTTGTCTTGATATTTCTTTTTATTATCAATCATTTATATAAAACAAGACACCATAAGACACCAAGACACCCTCTCTCTCATGTACGCGCGCGCGTGCACATGTGTGAGTAAATGGGTGTCTTGTGGTGTCTTGGTGTCTTATCGCTTGCGCTACAAGGGTTTGAAGCAAGACACCTGACAAGACACCGGCAAGACACCTTCGTTTGATTGATCACAGAGCCGCTTGTTCTTGCAGACTATGCGCGATCGGATGCAGTCAACCGCGACCATATTTGAATTCAGAAAGTTTCGGGCAGGGTAGGGGTAGTCTGGTCAGCTCGTTGTCGTGAGAATCGGATGGAAATGAATATTCTGCATGCGATTCGGATATACAATACTATCAATAGAATTCGTTCAGTCACCAGCCTTCGTGCGGCATATGCTAGCCTATGATACTCCGAAAAAGGACATTACTCGCGGCTTGTTTGAAGCTTTAAGACAGTCGGGAGTGTCATTTGCCGAATAGCCAAACTGGTTACACCGGATCGTGTGGACGGACGTTCACCAAATTTATGGCGCGCTCCAAATGCCACCGGCGAACAGCGATGTGGGAGGTGTCCACCTTGGTTTCATGGTAGTGGATATCGAGGCCGCCATCACGCATCTCAAAGCCCATGGCGTCACTGTGCAGGGTGAGCCCACGACGGCGGCGAATGGTCCATCGGAAAGCCTGACATGGGTCTAATTTCTGGCGCCTTGGGGTATGCAGATGGAGCTCGTGAGTTATCCACAAGACATGATGGCAACTTGTGCCAGCCCAGAGGCGCTTTGGTCGTCGAAATCGTGAAAACAGCTTGTGTATCGCGCGTGATACTAACGACATGAAGGTTCACCGTCGCGGAAATAGATCAAACGCGATTGAGCTCGTGCAACAGCGATGGCATCGGACCAGGCTCTGCCGTCAGAGCAGTCGCAATATGAACAAATGCTTCACGCTGATCGGCGAACGATAAGTTCCGGCATAAATGTCCTGCTGCCAGCTTTATCTTTTTCTCCTGCGATCAGAGAGTGGAAAAGCAGCGCCGCGTGTTCGCCGACTTCTCGGATCGGATAGGCTACCGTTGTCAAAGGCGTAGAGAGGACTTGGGCTAGTCTCGTATCGTTGAAACCGGCGACGGCCATGTCTCCGGGGACCCTGAGTCCACGTTCTCTCAGGGCTTCGATTACGCCGATCGCTATGGCGTCGTTGTGGGCGAAAATCGCGGTTGGCCTTTCCTCGCATTCAAAAACCAGATCAAGCGCTTTTTTACCTGCCGTCGGCGTCGCTTCAGCCGTGTATATTGGTTTTGTCACCTCCTTGACGCCCAAGTCGGCGCAGATCCTGGAAAACCCCTGGGCGCGCAGTTTGAAGGTTGTGGCGAGGGGAGGGCCCTGAACCTGGCAGACAAACTTGTGTCCGCGCTCCACGAGATGACGCGCCACCATGGCGCCGCCCTCGCGGTCGTCGCACAGCGCCGAAGGAAGGTTGAGAGCGGCGAGCGTCCTGATTGCGAGGATGACCGGAACTTCGCGTGAGGCGTCTTCCAGCGCCCGCTCATCGGCTTCCGTCGAAGCAAGCGAAATGATTGCATCGACCCGCCGCGAAAGAAAAGTTTCAATCAACCGGCTGGCCGCGTTCGGCTTATCGCGGGTCTCCGCGATCAGGGGTGTGGTCACGGGTATTCCGTCCACATTCAGTGAGGCGATCAACGTTCGGATGACATTTATAAAGGTCTCGTTTTCGAGGTCCGCGACCAATACGCCGATCGTCTGAGACCTTCCTCGGCGCAATGACGCAGCCGTCAGATCCGGACGATATCCAGCGTCGATCGCCATTCGCCGGACTTTCTCGCGTGTCTCAGGGGCGACGAGATGCGCTTTGTCCTGGCTTAACGCGCGCGAGATTGTGGATCGGTCAACTCCCAGGCGGTGGGCGAGTTCCTTCATACTCGGTCGTCTCATTTGTTGTAGTCCTCCCCGCTGCGCCGGGTCCTGCCAGCATCGGTTGTTATGCCCCACATATCAATTGACATGAATATCCTTGGCAATCATACAAAAGCTGCATAAAAACTATGCAATCGATTGATAATTGATATTGCAATCGATTGACAAGGCATTATTAGGCAATTATGCCTCCAGTTATCAACAAAGAGCAGGGAGGTGCTTATGCTTAGAAAATCTGTCCTCGCGATCGCAGCGTCGCTCATGGTGGCGTTGCCGCTTTCAGTCAACGCCCAGGAGCCGGACGGCAAGCTGGACGGCGAAGGCAAGGAAATCGTGGTGCTGATGCCGAGCCGCAGCAATGCCTATCTGGCTCAGTGGATCCGCGGCGCCGAGAAGGCTGCCGAGGAAGCCAACTACAAGCTCACGATCATCGAGAACAATTTCGATCAGACCGAGCAGGACGCGCAGGCTCAGCAGCGTATCAATTCGCCCAACCAGCCGCTCGCTTACGTATGGTGGCCCGCCGACAACCAGGCGGGGCTCGCAACCCTGCGCCGTCTGAGCCGCACCGATGTGCCGGTCTTCCAGGTCAATCAGGCCGTTCGTCCCGAAGCTGAGAACATGGTCGTGGCCTATGCCGGCGTCGATGACGTTTTCAACGGACAGGTCGGCGGCAAGAACGCGCTGGCCGCACGCGAGGCGTTTCTCGCTCAGGGCGGTGAACTTTCCAGTGAGGGCGGCAATCTTGTCATCCTGAAGTTTATCCCCGGCTATTCGGCCGGCGACGACCGTGAAAAGGGCTTCATGGAAGCCACCAAGGATGCGCCTTTCAACGTGGTTGCGTCGGAATATGCGGGATTTGACAACGCCAGCGGCTACAAGGCCATGAGCCAGCTCATCCCGAGCATCCGCAGTGGTGGCATCGATTTCGTTTATGGCGGTTCCGACGGCCCGGTAACGGGTGCGGTGCAGGCTCTCGAGGAGGTCGGTCTGGTTCCCGGCAAGGACGTGTTGCTGTTCAGCGCGACCTGCATCGCGGACATTTCAGCGCTGGAGTCCGCGAAGGAATTCGCCACCGGCGTACAGTCAGCCGGCCTCGAAGGGTGGTTCTCCATCAATGTGGTGGCCCGCTACTTCGAATATGGTGAAACCGTAAAGGACGGCACTTTCATTGCGCCTGACGATGCGGATGCGCGGCCCGAATTCAATGCCGCGCCGAGCAAAATCAACATCATCCCCAACCCGCAGGTTGTCGTCGGGACCGATCCGGGCACGGCAAAAGAGAAGCTGGCGGAATTCAAGCTCTGGGGTGAGACCTTCCAGGATCACTGCGTCTACTAACGCTTGAAAGGAGGCGCCGCCTCCGGGCGGCCCTCCCAAACTTTCTTTGACGCGCGGCGCGCCGCGGTACTCGAACATCCATTGGCAGTAATCTGGTCTGGTGCGACTACTTATGCTTGAGATCGAAAATCTTTCAAAGGCTTACGGACCGGTGCAGGCGCTTTCCGGCGTCAGCTTCTCCGCAGAAAGGGGCAGGGTCACAGCGCTTCTGGGAGAGAACGGCGCCGGCAAATCGACCCTCGTCAAGGTTCTATCCGGATTGATTTCGCCCTCGTCCGGTGAAGTAAGCCTCGACGGATCGGCGGTCGATCTCTCTTCTCCAGAGCGGGCTCTCAGGTCGGGCGTCGCCGTCGTCCAACAGGAAATCAGCGTGCTCTCCAATCTGACAGTTGCGGAGAATTTTCTGCTCGCACATTCGTCGCGGTTGCTCAACCGCAGGAAGGCGGCCGACTGGTGCAAGCCCTATCTCGAACGTCTTGGCCTCGGCCGCGTGCCCGCAAATACGCCAGTATCCGATCTTACCATCGGTGAACGGCAGCTCGTGGAAATCGCGCGGATGCTGGCCCAGGATGCTGAGGTTCTGGTTCTTGACGAACCGACGGCCGCACTTGCCGACCACGATATCGAACTTGTGCACGGGGCCGTGCGCAGGCTCGCTTCGGAAAACAAGATCATTCTCTACATCACCCACCGTCTGAACGAACTCGAAGAGATCTGCGATGATGTGGTGGTATTGCGGAACGGCAAGCTGGCCGATCAGTTCAAGACGCAGCATGCGAGCATCAACCGCGTCGTCCATGCCATGATCGGCCGGGAGCTCGAGGAACTCTACCCGCAGCGCCTGATCCATTCCGGCGAACAGCCGGAACCTGTCATCCGCCTGGAAGACGTGACGACGGACGACGTCGTCAAGCCGCTAACGATGATCTTGCGCCCTGGAGAAGTGGTCGCGACATGTGGACAGCTCGGCAGTGGTCTCGTCGAGCCCCTGAGGGCCATTTCCGGTATATCGAAAACCCGCACGGGCAATGTTTATTTCGGCGGTTCGAACGGTAAGGCGCCTTCGGTGATCGATGGTGTAGCCTATTGCTCGGAAGACCGCCAGCATGACGGCTTCTTCAATAATCGTTCGGTCTGGGAGAGCCTCAGCGCACCGGCTCTTGCGGCTTCCGGCCTTTGGGGTTTCGTCAGCCCGAACCGGATGCGGAAGTCCGTCAACGCCATCGCCGAACGCATGACGATCCTGCCCGCCTATCGCGATCGGCAAGTCAGTGCGCTCTCCGGCGGCAATGCGCAGAAGGTCTCCATCGGTAAATGGCTGTCGAACAACCCGAAAGTCCTGCTTCTCGAGGAGCCGACGCGCGGCGTCGACATCGGCGCAAGAGCGGAAATCTACTCGCTGCTGCGCAGCCTGGCCGAAGAGGGAATGGCGGTTCTCTTCGCCAGTTCCGACCTCGACGAGGTGCTTGGCTTCGGCGAACGCGTTCTGATCTTTCACGGGAACCGGATGGTGCATGAAGCAGCCACGGAAGAGCTTTCCCGCGACACACTCGCAACCTGGATTACTCATGGCGGACTCGAAAGCAGATAACCCGCTGTCCCTGGGGCAGGGCGGGGCCGATGAAAAATCGGCCGAAAGAAAGTGGTTGAGGGATCTCGCTCCCTTCATCCCGATCGTTGCGCTCGGAGTACTTGCGGCACTCACGATCGACGGGTTCGGAACGGCGCCGAACCTCATCGCAATCGTGCAGGCATCGGCGATAACCGGAATTGCCGCAATCGGCGTAGCTGCCATTACCATCTGTGGCAAATTCGTCAGCCTTTCGATCGAGCAGCAGGCTGTGACATCCGCTTATGTCTTCGCGGCGCTCTATTCCGCCGGAACTCCGGTTGCGCTTGCCATGCTTGCCGCCCTTCTGGTGTCGGCCCTGCTGGGGCTCATCCAGGGCTATCTCGTTTCGCGCGGGTTAAACCCGATCGTCACGACACTTGCTTTTGGTTCGGCCCTGTTCGGCGCCGTCGTACTGCTGGCTGACAACCGTACGATCACGCTCAATCCCAATCCGATCGCCTGGCTAGGCGGCGGAACCACTTTCGGTGTTCCCAATCAGGCGATCATATTCCTGATCCTCGTTGCCATCGGCTCGTTTCTCCTGTCTCGAACGAAGATCGGCAGGCAGCTGGTGCTGACCGGAGCCAATCCCGAAGCCGCTGAACTCGTTGGAATCCCGACGAAGCGGATCGTGATGATCGCCTTTGTTGTTGCAGCGCTTGCCGCAGCCATCGTTGGTATCCTGGTCGTCGGGCAGGTCTCACAGGCCAAGAGCGACATGTTTCGCGGCCTGACCATCGATGTAGTTGCTGCCGTTCTCGTCGGCGGCATCGCCATCCAGGGCGGCGAGGGCCAGCTCTGGCGCGCCGGTTACGGGGCAATTGTGCTGACCATGCTCAGCAATGTCATGCTTCTGCTCGGCGTCGACGCCGGAGCGCGAGAATTGCTGAAAGGCCTTCTGGCCGGGGCCGTGCTCATCTTCATGACGATACTGCGGAGTCGCGGCCGATGAATTTCTCTTTCCTCAGGGATGCGAACTTTCAGGACCGGATCGCCATCGGTGTGCTTCTCTTCATCGGACTGTCGGCAACGATTCCGGGATTCGTCTCCGTGCCCAATGCGGGATCGATCATCGAGAATGTCGGTCTCATCGGCCTCGTCGGCACCGGGATCATGCTGACCATGGTTGTCGGCCAGCTCGACCTCGCAGTCGCTTCCGTCGCGGCTGTGTCCGCCATCATCGCCCTGACGCTTGCCGGCGTGTCGATCGCGCTCGGTATCGTTGTCGCTCTCGCCGTCGCCGGGGTCTACGGATCGCTGGTCGGGTACATCATCGATCGCACCGGCGTGAACTCGCTGGTGCTGACGGTCTGCATGCTGATCGGTTTGCGCGGTCTCGCGCTGATGATGACGCCCGATCGGCCCGCTATCCTGCCATTCGAGATGTTCTGGATTTCCGACGCTCTGGTCGCACAATGGGGACCGTTCACCCTTCTCGGGGTCATTTGCCTTGTCATCATTGGAATCGTCGGGCTGGCGATGCGGCAAACCAGGTTGGGGCTGTCCATGTACGCCGTCGGCGGCAATGTTGAACGAGCGCGGGGATCGGGTATTTCCACGACCCGCGTCTACATGGCGGCATTTGCCGGCTCCGCTGTTCTGGGCGCAATCGCGGGCATTCTCGCCGCCTTGCGTTCAGGTTCCGCATCGGGTCTCGGATTCGAGAATTTCCTGCTCGCTGGCATCACGGTCGCCGTGGTCGGCGGCGTTCCGCTGGAAGGCGGGCGCGGAACGGTCATCAATGTGCTGCTCGGGGCGCTGATCATCAGGCTGATCGCCTCTGCGGTCGCTCTTGGCGGCATACCCGGCTCGTTCGAAAGCATCGCGGTCGGCGGCATCCTGCTCGCCATGCTGCTGCTCGACTACGGCCTCGGAAGGCGGAGACAGGCGGCTACGGCCGGGTCGAAGGTCGCCTCGAGTCCAATCCAAACCCAACAGTAACAATGGAGGTATAAAACCATGAGTAACGGAAAGGGAGGCGCCGTCGTCACAGGCGCAGCACGCGGCATCGGTCGCGAACTGGCTATAGGCCTGTTGAAGGACGGTTTCGGCGTCGTCATTGCGGACGTCGATCCGGAAGTGGGTAACAAGACGGTCGAAGAACTTTCGAAGGATTTCGGAGACAAGGTCACATTCGCCAAGACCGATGTCACCAAGCGTGGTGACGTCAAGGCAGCTGTCGACGCCTGCCGCAAGGCCTTCGGTTCGATCAACGTCATGATTAACAATGCAGGCTTCAACAAGCCCGAGCCTTTCCTCGACGCAAGCGAAGAGATTTGGCGTGCCATTCTCGAGGTGAATTCGCTTGGCGTTCTGATCGGCATCCAGGAGGCCGCCAAGGCCATGATCGAAGACGGCGTCAAGGGCAAGATCATCAACACGGCATCGATCGCTGGACGGTCCGGATTCCCGGATTTCGCCCCCTATTCGGCGAGCAAGGCCGCGGTCATCAGCTTGACCCAGGCGGCTGCACGGGCGCTTGCCGGCAACGGCATCACCGTCAACGCTTTCGGCCCCGGTGTTGTCGACACACCGCTGTGGGAAAAGCTCGACGCCGATCTGCTCGAAATGGGTGCGAGCTCCGCTCCCGGTGAAGCGATGGGGGCGCTTGCCGGCCAGATCCTGCTCGGTCGTGTAGCCAAGCCCGCCGACGTCGTCGGTACCGTCCAGTTCCTGTGGTCGCCGCAAAGCGATTACATGACCGGCCAGGTCGTCCTGATCGACGGCGGGATGATCCTGCAATGAGCGCGCGTACGGGAGTGCTGACCGGCGCAGCCGGAGGCATCGGCAAGGCCACTACGGAACGCCTGCTCAAGGAGGGCTGGTCGCTGGTCCTGGTCGACCGGGACGATTCAATCAGGGACGTTGCCGCATCGACGGAATCTCCCGGAAACCAGAAGGTCATCGGCGTCGCCGCCGACATCACCGATCCCTCGAAATACGGAGCGATCGACGCCGCCGTGGCAGAGATCGGCGCGCCGCTGAAGTTGCTCGCCCTCGTGGCCGGCGTACTGCAGGAGGTCGGCGCCATAGAGAACCTCGAGATCGAGGAGTGGGACCGCGTCTTTAACATCAATCTGCGCGCCAACATGCTTCTGATGAAGCACTTCATTCCGGCGCTCAGGGCCGCAAACGGAGCGGCGATCGTCACCGTGTCGAGTTGGTACGGCAAGAGCGGTCACGGCTTCTTTGGCGCCTATTGCGCGTCCAAGGCCGGCCTGATTTCGTTGACTCATACTGCCGCGGACGAACTGGCGAAAGACAAGATCCGCGTCAACACGGTGGCGCCCGGCAATGTCGCGACAAGCATGCATCTCGATGCCCTGAACGAAGAGGCGCAGAAGCGTAACATCACCTTCGAGGAGATGAAGAAGATCGAGTGGGACAAGATCCCGTTGGAACGCGCAGCATATCCTTCGGAAATCGCGGATGCGATTAATTTCCTCGCCGGGCCTGACAGCAACTACATTACCGGCGCGACGATCGATGTGAACGGCGGTTGCCTCTTCTCATGACCGCCCCTGCATATCGGGACGGCGGTAATACCACGGTGCAATCGTCCGCCCCGGACATGGCCGTACTGAAACGCTGCTATCTCGATATGCTGCGGGTGCGGGGATTCGAACAGCGCGCCGAAGCGCTGTTCGAATCCGGCACAATTAAGGGAACTGCGCATTCCTGCGTAGGCCAGGAGGCGATCGCGGTAGGCGCCTGTGCGATGCTCGGGCACGACGACTACATCGTGTCGCATCATCGCGGACATGGACACTGCATCGCCAAAGGCGCCGATACCGAGCGGATGATGGCCGAACTTCTCGGTCGTGTGACCGGCTACGGACACGGCCTCGGCGGTTCCATGCACATTGCCGCCATGGAGCGCGGAATACTAGGCGCCAACGGCATTGTCGGGGCAGGCATCGGAATCGGTACCGGCGCCGGTCTTTCCGCCCGGATCCGCGGCACCGACCAGGTCTGCATCTCCTTCTTCGGAGATGGCGCGGCAAACGAAGGCATCTTTCACGAGTCGCTCAATCTTGCCGCACTCTGGAAGCTGCCTGTCATCTTTCTTTGCGAGAACAATCAGTATGGCTTGTCGCTCGGGGTTGAACAGGCTTCTGCCGTGCCTCAGATCTCTGCACGGGCGCCGGCCTACGGCATTCCCGGCGAGACGATCGACGGAAACGATATCATCGCTGTCATGTCATCGGTCGGCGCCGCAGTCGAACGTGCGCGGGCCGGAGGCGGGCCCAGCCTGATAGAATGCATGACCTATCGCTGGGGCGATCATTCCATGCGCAGCAATCTTCCATCCTACCGCTCGGCGGAGGAGGAGGAAGGTTGGCGCCGTGACCGAGATCCGATCGTCCATGCCGAAAAGCTCTTGTCTGAGCGGCAGGTGGGCCAGTCAACGCTGGACGAAATCCGCGGCCGGGCCGACAACGAGATCGATAGTGCCGTCGAGCGGGCCATGGAAGCCGCGGAGCCGACAATCGATATTCTGACGGAAGCGGTACAGATGCAGGCGCCGCCCGTCATCGTAGCGCCGGCTTCCGAAAACCGGACGATCAGCTATGTGGAGGCGGTCCGCGAAGGGCTTCACCAGTCGATGGAACGGGATGAGCGGGTTATCCTGCTGGGCGAGGATGTCGGCCGCATCGGCGGCCTGTTCCAGTGCACCGCGGGCCTCTACGACGCCTTCGGTGCGAAGCGGGTCCGCGACACGCCGATCTCCGAGAACGCCATCATCAATGCCGCCGTGGGCGCGGCCCTCACCGGTCTGCGGCCCGTGGTCGAGGTGCAGTTCTTCGACTTCATCACCCACATGATGGATGCTATCGTCAACCAGGCGGCGAAGCTGCGTTTTATGCTTGGCGGCGAATCCAGCGTGCCGTTGGTCGTGAGAGGGCCGCAAGGCGGCGGGCTTCGGCTTGCCGCGCAGCACTCGCAGTCGTTGGAGAGCTGGTTTGCCTGCATACCGGGTCTGACGGTAATCGCACCCTCGAACCCCTATGACATCAAGGGATTACTTGCAGCCGCGATCGCGGACGACAATCCGGTTGTCTTCATCGAACACAAGTTGCTCTATCAGCGCAGCAATGGCGAGGTTCCGGAGGCCTATTACACGCTGCCGATTGGCAAGGCCGATATCAAGCGGACGGGACAAGACGTCACGATTGTTGCGACCATGGCGATGGTCGATGCAGCGCTTTCCGTCGCGCGCGCACTCGAGCGCGAAGGCATCGATGCGGAAGTCATCGATCCGCGTACCCTGCGTCCCCTCGACATGGAGACAATCGTCGATTCCGTCAAGAAGACGAACCGTTGCGTGGTCGTGCATGAAGCATGGCGTTCCTACGGGTGCGGAGCGGAGATCTCAGCGCAGATCATGGAACAGGCCTTCGACTATCTGGACGCTCCCGTCGCGCGGATCGGCATGGAGGAAGTGCCGATGCCCTACAACGCAAAGCTGGAACGATCCCTCATTCCGAATGCGGACGTGATCGCTGAGGCCGTCCGGGAGGTCTGCTACCGCAGCTAGCGCGTTTCATAACCAGAAAAGCCAATCATCCATTAAGACAAGAAGGAGAGTGAAATGGTCGAAAGATTGGATGTCGAATTCCAGTCGGAGGGCGCAACCTGCCGGGCATGGTTCTATCGGGGGCACCCCACGGAGAAGCGGCCTACCGTGGTGCTTGCGGGCGGCTGGTGCTATGTCCGCGAGATCGTGATGCCGGTCTATGCCCAGGCTTTCGCCGAGGCCGGCGTCAACGCCATGATCTTCGATTATCGCAATCTCGGCGTATCGGACGGCGACAACCGCCAGCACCTTGACCCCTGGGCGCAGATTCGCGACTACCAGAACGCGCTGAGTTTCCTGGAGCGCCACGAGAACGTCGATCCGGACCGGCTCGGCGTGTGGGGCATCTCCTATTCAGGCGGCCACGCGCTGATCCTTGCCGCAACCGATCCCCGCATCAAGGCGATCGTCAGCCAGATTCCGGTGGTCGACGGATACGAGAACATGCGCCGCGCCCATGGCACGATGGAATACCGGGCGCTTTGGGATCTGATCCTGAAGGACCGGGCGTTGCGTTACGAGAAGCCCGGCGAACGGCTCTACCTGCCGCATGCGACGGAAGATTCCTCGAAGGAGATCTCGTCCTGGCCGTTCCCGGAAACAGTCCGCACATTCATGAAGATCAAGGAAACGGAAGCTCCCTTGTATGAGAACAAGAGCACGGTGGAGTCCGTCGACCTGCTCCTGAATTACGACGTCGGTCCGTTCGTCAGGCGCATCTACGACACGCCGACATTGATGATCGTCGCGGAAGGCGATGACCTGACGCTGTGGGATCTCGAGATCAATGCGTTCAACCAGATTCCGACGAACAAGAAGAAGCTCGAAGTGCTTCCGCATACCAGCCACATGACGCTTTATTCGGACAAGTCGAAGGTGGAAAAGGCGGCCGAGATGGCGACCGCCTGGTTCGTCGAGACCTTGAAGCCCTGAAGAAAAGAAAACTGGCAAAAAGCAGCGATGCAATCGATTGACAAGCTGCTTTCATTCATTGCAAGATAACAACTGTCGGAGGAGACAATCGACTAAACTGTTGACCATTCAATGCCCCGCACTTCGCAGGGTTCACTATTTGACCTCAAAAGCAATCGATTGCAATTACGGGAGGAAACGTAATGTCTGATGAAGAATCAATACTGAAAGCAGGAACTCAAATCCGAAACCCGATGTCGCGCCGCGTGTTCATGCAGCTCGCTGCGGCTGCGGGCGTCAGCGTTCCGGCAGGCCTCGCCCTAGGTGGTCTGGATGGCGTCGCGAGAGCGGCCGAAGGCAAGGCTGCGACCCTCGTCGCCACGCCTGCAAACGACTATTGGGCGGCATTTATCAAGGGCTTTCAAGCAACGGCGCCGGCGCTCGGTACCGAGCAGGTCGAACTCTACCACGACAACGATACGGCCCGCGAAATCTCGCAGGTCCGCGGCCTGCCGACGCAGGGCGTCAACATGCTGATCAACACGGTCATTGCCGCAGGCGAAGTGCCGATGATTGCGAAGCTTTGTCAGGAAAACGGCATCTACTACACCTCTGTGTGGGAAATCCCTGCCTGGTTCACGCCGCCGGACGTCGGTGATCATTTCATCAACTACATGACCGCAAACTCCGTCGAGGCCGGTTACCAGGTCGCCAAGGTGTTGTTCGAATCGATCGGCGGCGAGGGTGAGGTGGTCCACATCAAAGGGCTTGCAACACCCACCGACGACGCCCGCACGGCCGGTGTCGAGAAGGCTGCGGCCGAGTTCCCGGGCATCAAGCTCGTCGGTAATCCGCGCGGCGACTGGGTTCGCGAAAAAGCCCGCACGGTCATGCTCAGCATGGTGACAGCCTATCCGAACATGAAAGCGGTCTTCGCGCAGAACGACTCCATGGCCCTCGGCGCGCTCAGCGTGCTGAAAGAGCGCAACATGACCGACGTCAAGATCGCCGGCATCGACGGTCTGTCGGAAGGTCTGCAGGAAGTGGCGAAGGGCGGCCAGTATGTCGCCACCAACACGTCGCTGGCGCCTTATCAGGCGGGCTTTGCTGCCGTGACCCTGTTCGATGCCTTCAACGGCTGGAAACCAAAGCTTGCAGAGCGACTTCTCTATACGGGCTCCCTGACGGCGACGGCGGAAAACGCCGCCGAGATCGACCAGAAGATCTACAAGGCCGCGGAACTGCCATTCGACTTCAAGAAGATGAGCCGGACCCTCAACCCCGACTCCTGGGACCCGCAGAACAACATTTATCCGATAGATCCGTTCACGCATTGGGCCGGTCAGGATGGGGAAGCTAACCTCAACGAAGCTTACAGGTCAGCTGACTGGAAAGCCGAGTTCGACGCGGTGGCTAAGCTTTACGCCGATCACTACAAGTCCGGCCCATTTAAATGACGTCTTCGATTGCGAAGGTTGAGAAGGGATCGACCGACGGTCGGTCCCTCGCTGCACCTGCACTCGAACTTCGCGGCGTATCGAAATCCTATCCGGGCGTGCGCGCCCTTTCCGATGTCAGCTTCACCCTGCAGCGTCATCAGATGATTGGCCTCGTGGGCGAGAATGGCGCGGGAAAGTCCACGCTTCTGTCGATCGTCAACGGCACCGTGCGACCGGATTCCGGATCGATCAGGATCAATGGTGCGGACGTCCGGTTTGGTCATCCGACGGAAGCGTCGCGAAACGGCATCGCCACTGTTTTCCAGGAACAGGGGCTCATACCTAACATACCGGTCTTCGAGAATATCTTCCTCGGCCGGGAAAAGAGATTTGCCGTCGGCGGCTGGCTGCTGCGCAAGGCGATGATCGACGAGGCGAAACAAGTTCTCGACGAATTGCAGATCGATGTCACCCCGACCAGCCTGACCGGTTCACTGACTTTCGGTCAGCGGCAGCTTGTGGAGATCGCAAAGGCGTTCGCCTTGAAACGGGTTTATCCGGTCGAGCCGATCATTCTGCTGGACGAGCCGACAAGTGCTCTTTCGGACATGGAGGCCGAGAAGCTGTTCGAGGGAATCCGACGCTGGCGTTCGCAGGCATCCTTCGTCCTGGTTTCGCATCGCCTGGCAGATGTCTTTGCGACGTGCGACGAGGTGGTCGCCCTCAAGGATGGCGAAGTGATCGACCAGCGGCCCATCAACTCGATCGATGAGCCCGGACTCCACGAGTTGATTGTCGGGCGTCAGAGAAACGAGGAATATTACCGCGAAGCAATCCAGCGCAACCCGTCGGACACGGTAGTCCTGCATGCCGAAAACATCATGCGCGAGGGACACCTCGAAAGCGTTTCGCTTGATCTCCATGAAGGCGAGATCCTTGGAATTGCCGGGGTTCTGGGATCGGGCAAGTCGTCGCTTGCACGCATTATTGCCGGGGCCGACAGCCAGGACGAAGGCCGCGTTGAGGCGTTCGGTACTGTGCTGGATGCCGGATCTCGGCAGAGCGCCATCCGCCAGGGTATCGGCTATGTTCCGGCGGAACGCCACGCCGAAGGCATTATCGGCACCGCCAGTGTCGAGTGGAACCTGACATTGCCCAATCTCAAGCAACTCGGCTTGGGCCTTCTGGGTCTGATCTCCCAATCGAAGAGCCGCCGCCTGACCACGGAGTGGATTGACCGGCTAAAGGTACGGGCTTCCGGACCGGCAGCAAGCTGCAGGACGCTTTCCGGCGGAAACCAGCAGAAGATCGTTTTCGCCAAGTGGCTGGCGAGCGGTGTGCGCATCCTGGTGCTCGACGATCCAGGACGCGGCCTCGACGTCGGTGCAAAAGAAGACATTTACGGGCTGATGCGGGAAATCACTGCCAACGGCGGCGCGATCATGCTCGTCTCGGACAATCTGCCCGAGTTGATCGGACTGTCCAATCGCATCCTGGTGCTCCGGAAGGGGAAAGTTTCAGCCATTTTCGATGCACCGAAAGAAGACAAGCCGCGCGAAGTCGATGTCGTGGCTGCCATGCTCTAGGAACTGTGATGACCGGTACGGGTAAAAAGAATATCACCGCAGACATCAACCTTCGTACGATCCTGCTGCCATTAGTGGCGATTGTCGTTCTGATTGTCTATTTCACCTACGTCAATCCGCTGTTCTTCTCGTACGCCAACGCGATCAATATCGGCCGTCAGTCCGCCGTCCTGCTGATCGTGGCGCTGGCAGGAACGGTAGTGATCCTGATCGGATCCATCGACCTGTCCGTGGGAGCACAGGTCACCCTGACCGGCATCCTTGCGGCGCTGACGGTCGACAAGTTCGGAGCGGTCGGAGCGACACTCATCTCGGTCGGCGTCGGAGCGCTGGTCGGCCTTATCAATGGCGGTCTGGTAACGGCACTCAAGGTTCCGTCGTTCCTGGTGACGCTCGGCATGCTGTCGGTGCTGTCAGGCTTGTCGAACCAGATATCACGCGGCCAGTCGATCCTGTTCATGGACGGCTCGCTGACCGACATCGTCAACGGCACCTATCTGCTCGGTATCCCCAATGTCATCTGGTTCGCCCTACTGGCGGTGGCGCTCCTGACCATCGTGGCCTTCTACACCAAGCTAGGCCGCTATCTCTATGCCATCGGTGGCGGCGAGATCGTGGCCGCGAATGCCGGTGTGCCGGTGATCTTCTACAAGGTGCTGACCTTCGCGCTCGCCGGCGCCATTTGCGGCTTTGCAGGCGTCATTATGACCGGACAGATCGGAGCCGGTACGCCAACGGCCGGCAGCAGTCTCCTGCTCAATTCCATCGCCGCCGTCGTCATGGGCGGAACGGCGCTTTCGGGCGGTGTCGGCGGTCCGCATCGCACCTTCCTCGGCGTGCTCGTCATCGCCATCCTGACCAACGGCATGGATGTCACCGAGGTCAACAGTTTCACCCAGGACATCGTCAAGGGGATCGTCATCATTCTGGCGGTCTCCCTGACGATTGACCGTTCGAAATACCCATTCATCAAGTAGCAAGGGAGGTTGTCGTCATGGAGGCGTCACAGAAACGGAAGTTCGGACGGACGGGCCTTGAGGTCACCGCCATGGGGTTCGGCACCGCGCCGATTGGGAATCAATTCAGGGCGGTTCCGGAACAGGATGTGCGTGACGTGATACAGCACGCCTGGGACGCCGGGCTGCGGTATTTCGATACGGCTCCCATGTACGGCCACGGCCTGTCTGAACACAGACTGGGGGAGTCGCTCCGCAAGTTTCCGCGGGACGAATATGTACTGTCGACCAAGGTCGGCCGGTTGCTAAAGCCGGTGCCGGAAGGCAATCTCACCTCGTTCTTCTGGGTCGACATGCCACCCTTCGAAGTCGTCCACGACTACAGCTATGACGGCTGCATGCGCTCTTTCGAGGACAGCATGCAGCGGCTCGGCGTTTCGAAGATCGATACGCTGTTCATTCATGACATCGACGTCTTCTCCCATGGGCCCGAACTGCAGAAGGAGCATTTCCGTACCGCCATGGATAGTGGCTTCAAGGCGCTTGAAAAATTGCGTTCGGAAGGCGTGGTCAAGGCAATCGGTGTAGGCTGCAACGAGTGGCAGGTCTGCGAGGCTGCCCTCAGAGAACGCGACTTCGACTGTTTCCTTTTGGCCGGCAGGTACACGTTGCTCGAACAGGATGCGCTCGATACATTCCTGCCATTGTGTGAGGAACGCGACGTTTCCATCGTGCTCGGAGGGGGGTTCAACAGCGGAATTCTCGCGACTGGTGCCGTCAAGGGCGCGCACTACAATTACAGCGAGGCCGGACCCGATATCCTGGATCATGTTTCGAAGATCGAAGCCGTCTGCAAACGCTACGATGTGCCGTTGGCCGCTGCCGCTCTGCAGTTCGTGTTGGCGCATCCGGCGATCTCCACCAACATCCCGGGCACCCGGACGAAGAAGCATCTCGATCAGAATGTTGCCCTCATCAATCATGATATCCCGGCGGATTTCTGGACGGAACTGAAGAACGAGGGTCTTATACGCGAGAATGCGCCTACACCAGCTTGAAATCACTTGGTAAACTCACCCGCATCTCGGGCCAGATAGCGGTCTGACAGATGCAACCGAACACATCGTGAGGTTTTATCGCTGTTCGTGATTTGAGCGAATGGTTTTCCAAAAGCTACTTTGTTTGCACTCTCTTTGCTGGTCAGATTTTAGTTCAGAACGCGATAGTTCTCAGCCAGATCTAAAGAAGTAATTCGAAATCAACAGATGCTAGAGAATAGTGCTCCTTGATTGAATTAGAGATGCGTCCGATGGTGCAGGCGGTGTGATTCTTTGGGTCAAGGAGATGATTTGATGACCCATGCACTTTCCTGTGACCTTCGCCGCCATGTAGCGGACGCCATTGCCAAGGGCCAGTCGCGCCGCGCGGCGGCCGAAAACTATTCGATCTCGGGATCTCGAATTCACTGTTCTGAATAATAGTGATCTATGTCTTCGCAGCAAGGGAAATAGATGGAGACACGTCCGCGGTTTGATATGTTCAGCATTTGCGATGGAAGATGTTATTTCAGGTGGGTATCAGTGTGGGTAAGACTTTAGCATTGTAGCTAAGTTATTGAAAGAAATGGTCGGAGTGAGAGGATTCGAACCTCCGACCCCCTCGTCCCGAACGAGGTGCGCTACCAGGCTGCGCTACACTCCGATCCGTATTTCCGGCGACGCCACAAGAGCGTCCCGGTCATCGGCGGCGTTGAAAGTTTCGGGATGGCCGCCAATCGCCCGCATGTAACGGCGATTGCGGTGAGCGTCAAGTCCGGATTCGGTCTGTTTGAAAGCTGCGTTCGTCCATGCCGCGCATCGGCGTTCGACATTCCAAAATCGGGGTCCCGGAGATTCTCCGTAGCCTCGTCTTTCGATTCCGTTTTTTTACGGTATAAACGCCAGGATACAACCAGCGGCGCAACACGGATAAACCGCGATCAAGGGGGTGACCGACGATGAGAAGCCTGTCTATGCCGGACCGCGGCGTGTTCGTTGGAAGGGTGTGGCGACCGGATGCGCAAGGCCCGTCGGTTGTCGCTCTGCGCGACGGCAAGCTGTTCGACATCACGTCGAAAGATGTTCCCACGATGCGAGACTTCCTCGAACGCGATGACGCAGTCGCTTATGCCAATGCGACGGAGGGCCGGTCGATCGGTTTGCTTGAGGAAATCGCTGCGCGGAGCTTCCACACCGGAGCCGACGCTGTCCATCTGCTCGCTCCTTGCGACCTTCAGGCCGTAAAGGCCTGCGGCGTGACCTTCGCCAGTTCGATGATCGAGCGCGTGATCGAAGAGCGGGCGGCGGGCGACCCTTCCAAGGCGGACGCCATTCGACGCCGCTGCATGGAGATTATCGGAGACAGTCTGAAAAATCTCGAGGCCGGATCGGAGCGGGCGCGAGAGGTCAAGAAGGCGTTGATCGAGGAAGGAGTCTGGTCGCAATACCTGGAAGTCGGCATCGGCCCTGACGCGGAGGTCTTCACCAAATGCCAGCCCATGGCTTCCGTCGGCTGGGGCGCGGCGGTGGGGCTGCACCCGGTCTCGGCCTGGAACAACCCTGAGCCGGAGGTGGTTCTGGCGGTAGACAGCAAGGGCAGGGTTAAGGGCGCGACGCTCGGCAATGACGTCAATTTGCGTGATGTCGAGGGCCGCTCGGCGTTGCTGCTCGGCAAGGCCAAGGACAACAATGCGTCAAGCGCGATCGGGCCCTTCATCCGTCTCTTCGACGAAACCTACGGCATGGACGACGTCCGCAACGCAGAACTCGATCTGATGGTGGAAGGCGACGACGGTTTCGTGCTGAAAGGCTCCAGTTCCATGAAGGAGATCAGTCGCGATCCTCTGGATCTCGTCGGCCAGGCATGCGGCGCTCATCACCAGTATCCGGACGGCTTCATGCTGTTTCTCGGAACGCTTTTCGCGCCGACCCAGGATCGCGATGTCGAGGGCGAAGGATTCACCCACAAGCTGGGAGACATCGTGGAAATTTCTGCCTCCGGTCTCGGCAGTCTGACCAATATCGTGAAGCTTTCAACCGAATGTCCGCCCTGGACCTTCGGCGCGCGGGCGCTCATGCAAAATCTGGCGCACCGCAATCTACTCTAATCCGACAGAAGGATATGACGAACATGACCATTCATGCAAATCTCATCGACGGCGAATGGGTTAGCGGTTCCGAGGCGCCGAACATCAATCCCTCCAACACCGACGAAGTGGTGGGGGAGTATGCGCGCGCTGACGCAGGGCAGACGGAGCAGGCGATCGCCGCGGCGAAGGCGGCGTCACACGCCTGGTCGCGGTCGGGCCTGTTGCAGCGTAACGACATTCTGAAGAAGGCGGCGGCTGAAATACTCGCCCGCAAGGAAGAATTGGGCAGCCTGCTGTCGCGCGAGGAAGGCAAGACGCTTGCCGAAGGGATTGGCGAAACGATCCGCGCGGCGCAGATCTTCGATTTCTTCGCAGGTGAGGCGTTGCGCCTATACGGAGAAACCGTGCCGTCTGTGCGTCCTGGCGTCGGCGTCGAGATGACCCGTGAAGCCGTTGGTGTGGTTGGCGTGATAACGCCTTGGAATTTCCCGATCGCTATCCCGGCCTGGAAAATCGCGCCGGCGCTGTGTTACGGCAACACAATCGTCTTCAAACCGGCGGATCTGGTTCCGGGCTGTTCGTGGGCGATTGTCGACATCCTGCATCGCGCGGGATTGCCCAATGGCGTTCTCAATCTCGTCATGGGGCGCGGATCGGTGGTCGGACAGGCGATCCTCGACAGTCCCGATGTCAACGCCATAACCTTCACCGGCTCGGTCGCGACTGGCAAGCGGGTGGCGGCCGCGAGCGTGGAGCACATGCGCAAATTCCAGCTCGAAATGGGAGGCAAGAATCCGCTTGTCGTCCTCGACGACGCCGATCTTCCGACGGCCGTCGAATGCGCGGCCAACGGGGCGTTTTTCTCGACAGGCCAGCGCTGCACGGCATCCTCCCGGCTGATCGTGACAAAGGGCGTGCATGACGCCTTCGTGGCGGCGCTGACGAAGCGGCTTGAGGGTCTGGTCGTCGACGACGCAATGAAGGAAGGCACGCATATCGGCCCGGTCGTTGACCAGAGCCAGCTCGACCAGGACGTGTCCTATATCGAGATCGGCCAATCCGAAGGCGCGAAACTCGCCTTTGGCGGCGCGCGATTGCAGCGGGCGACGCCCGGTTTCTACCTGCAGCCGGCGCTGTTTACCGAATGCACCAACAATATGCGGATTTCGCGCGAGGAAATATTCGGACCGGTCGCAAGCACCATTCGCGTCAAAGACTATGACGAGGCGCTGGCTGTCGCCAACGACACGCCGTTCGGCCTGTCCGCCGGCATTTGTACGCAGAGCCTGAAATACGCCACTGACTTCAAGCGCAACTCCGAGGCGGGGATGGTGATGGTCAACCTGCCGACAGCCGGGGTCGATTTCCATGTGCCCTTCGGCGGTCGCAAGGGATCAAGCTATGGTCCGCGTGAACAGGGTCGCTACGCGGCCGAATTCTACACCACGGTGAAGACGGCATACACCAGTGGCTGATCGGAAATACGCATGGGGCCGGGCTCTTGTGATTGATATTGCATCAAAAATACTACCCCTGTTCTGTAGGCTCTTTATCGGGATGATTTTGAAAAATACCGGAACTTCAAATCCTCGATACTTGTGTTTGCATTTATGAAATCAACTTGTCATAGTGCCCGCCCAGAGGGATGAACGTCGACAAAAACAATAATCGACGCCCTCGGGGAACCGGGTGATACTTTATGAGCGATACTGATGTGTCGGTCCTTGATGTCAGGAACCTGAAGGCTGTATTTCAGGCGCTGCAGCGGGCGACGCGCGACGTCAAATCCGAACGTTTGATCAGTAGACCCGATGCACCGTTTTGCGCCTTGCCGCGAACGGTTGAATTTTCATGTCACCCTGCAGGCGACCGGCTGTCGCACAATTGGTTCCCGAGCAATTCTCTATTCCCGTGTGCTGTTTGCGCACGGAGTACATCGACCGGAAAATCTGAACTGAAGACCCGGAAGATCGAAGCTGTCGGGTTCATTGCGCGTCACAGGCGCGCATTCGGGAACGCCGCGGTTTCAACCAGCAGCAGTAGAAACCAACACTAACGAACGAGAGTGAAAAATGAGGAAAAGCACGTGTTTACTGGGAGCGCTCGCCGTACTGGCCTCGGCTCCCGCCGCGCTGGCCGACAGGGGGTCCGACGGCCATGTCAACATCATCTACTGGCAGGCGCCATCGACCATGAACCCCTATCTGTCGGGCGGCACGAAGGATCTTGAAGCCGCCTCTCTGGTGCTGGAGCCGCTTGCCCGCTACAACGAAGCAGGCGATATGGTCCCGTGGCTGGCGGAAAGCATTCCGACCGTCGGAAACGGCGGCGTTTCGGATGATCTCACCACGATCACCTGGAAGCTCAAGGAAGGCCTCCTTTGGGCGGATGGCACGCCAGTGACGTCCGAGGACATCATTTTCACCTGGAAATATTGCACGGATCCGGCAGGCGGGTGCGCGCAGAGTGAAAAGTACAACGACGTCACTTCAATCGAGGCGCTGGACGATCGCACAGTCAAGGTCACTTTTGGCGTGGCCAAACCGTTCCCCTACGGCCCGTTTGTTGGCGCACAGTCCCCGATTCTTCAGGCGGCGCAATTTGCCGATTGTCTCGGCGCCAAGGCTCCGGAATGCACCGACGCCAATTTCGGCCCGATCGGCACCGGACCGTTCCGCGTGACCGATTTCCGTCCTAACGACGTGATCTCCCTGGAAGCCAATCCAAATTACCGCGACGCAAGCAAACCTGCTTTCGCAACGGCGACCCTCAAGGGCGGCGGCGACGCCATGGCGGCCGGCCGTTCCGTTCTCGAAACAGGTGAATTCGACTATGCCTGGAACCTGCAACTCGCTCCCGACGTGATTGCGAATATGGCCGCTGCGGGCAAGGGAGAGACCGTATCGGCTTTCGGAACACTCGTTGAGCGTATCGAAGTCAACCTCACCGACCCGGATCCGGCGCTTGGCGCTGAGCGTTCGACAGCCAAGCACCCACATCCTTTCCTGACGGAAAAGGCCGTGCGACAGGCGCTTTCAATGGCGATCGACCGTGAACTGCTGGTCGAAATCGGTTATGGCAGCGCCGGTCGTCCGACCTGCAACGTGCTGCCCGCGCCGGAAATCTACAAGTCGACGGCCAATGACGCTTGTCTGGTCCAGGATATCGAAGGCGCCAAGAAACTGCTCGACGAGGCTGGCTGGACAGTGGGCTCCGACGGCGTGAGGGAGAAAGACGGCAAACGCCTTTCAATTCTCTATCAAACCTCGACCAACGCTGTGCGCCAGGACTTTCAGGCGCTGATCAAGCAGTGGTGGTCGGAAATCGGTGTGGAAACGGAACTGCGCAACATCGATGCGTCGGTCTTCTTCGGAGGCGACCCGGCAAGCCCCGACACCTTCCAGAAGCTCTATGCGGATCTCGAAATGTTCGCCAACAATTTCGACGGCACCGATCCGGAATCCTACATGGCGAACTGGGAGTGCAAGCAGGCGCCGCGGCCTGAAACACAGTGGCAGGGCAACAACATGCCGCGCTACTGCAGCGAAGAGTATGACGCCCTTGTCGCCAAAATGGCGAAGACCGGCGCGCTTGAAGAACGCGCCAAGCTCGCCAAGGCAATGAACGACATGCTCATGCAGGAGTATGTCCTCATTCCTCTCGTTGATCGCGGACGTGTTTCGGCGAAATCCAACACGCTCGGCGGCGTTGTCCTGAACGTCTGGGACTCCGAACTGTGGAACGTCGCGGACTGGTATCGCGTCAAGTAACCAAAATGGCCGTCCCGGAAACCCGGGGCGGCTTTCCTGCAGGCGCGAGATGCCGACGCAATGTTTCACTACACGATAAGAAGATTGCTCCTTGCAATCCCGACCCTGCTGGTCATCAGCCTCATCATTTTCCTGTTGCTGGACCTGGCTCCGAGCGATCCCACCGCAAACCTGCCGCTTACAATTCCGCCGGAAGTCCGTGAAAAGATTCGTGAGTCTCTAGGCTTCAACGAGCCGGTCCATATCCGGTTTCTGCTGTGGTTGAAGCAGTTCTTCATCAATGAGCCGCTGAACGTCATCGAAAGTTGGCTGGGCCTTGAACAGGGCGACCGCCTTCGGGTGTTAAGCTGGCAGACGCGATCGCCGGTCGTGGATCTGATCGTGCAGCGTCTTCCGCAGACATTGTGGGTGGTCGGGATGTCGTATGTCGTCGGCGTAATGATCGCTCTGCCGATCGGCATCTATTCCGCCTACCGCCAGTATAGCTGGTTCGACCAGATTGGAACGCTCGTTTCAATGATCGGATTTTCGGTGCCGACATTCTTTACCGGCGTCCTTGCGATTGTCGTCTTTTCCGTCTGGCTCGGCTGGTTTCCGTCGATATACGACACGACGCACAAGGTGACAGACTGGGACAGTTTCCTGTTCCAGGTCCGGCAGATGATCATGCCGGTCTGTGTGCTCGCCCTCTACAACGCCGCGCAGATCAGCCGATTCATGCGCGCCGCAGCGCTCGACAATCTCAATCAGGACTATGTTCGCACGGCGCGCGCCAAGGGCGTGCGCGAGCGTAGCGTGGTGCTGATCCACGTACTGCGAAACTCGTTGATCCCGGTGGTGACCGTCATCGCCCTTGGCGTGCCGCAGATCTTTGGCGGGGCCATCATCACCGAGCAGATCTTCAAGGTGAACGGCCTCGGACAGTTGCTCATCATCGCCATTCAGGGCGGCGACGTGCCGACGGTCCAGACGCTGACCTTCATCTTCGCGGCGCTCATCGTGTTCTTCAATCTGATAGCCGATGTGCTCTACGGACTTCTCGATCCAAGGATTCGTTATGACTGAGGCCGTCCATTCAACCCTCGTGGACACGACAGAGCCGCGCTCCCAGTGGCTTGATGTCTGGGATCAGTTTCGCCGCCATCGCGGCGCCATGTTGGGAATGGCGTTTTTCATCTTCATTCTGCTTGCAGTCTTCTTCGGGCCCTATCTCTGGTCGATAGATCCTCAGTACATCGACATTCGCGCTCGCAGCCAGGGTCCGAGCTGGAACCACCCGATGGGCACCGACCAGCTCGGTCGCGATACGCTCGCCCGGTTGCTGGCCGGCGGGCAGGTGTCGCTCGCCGTCGGGATTTCCGCTATGCTCCTGGCGTTGGTGGTCGGAGCCTTGATCGGAGTGCTTTCGGGCTATTTTCATATGCTGGATGGCCCGCTCATGCGTTTGACGGATTTGTTCCTGGCGCTGCCGCTCCTGCCGTTGCTGCTGGTCATCATCATGCTGTTCAGGGACACGCTGCGATCGGCCTTTGGTCCGGAGACAGGCATATTCTTCCTGATCGTTTTCGTGATCGGCATTACATCCTGGATGCAGACCGCACGTATTGTGCGCGGGGACGTGCTTGCATTGAAGGAACGCGAGTTCGTGATAGCGTCGAAATCGATCGGCACGTCGCCATTTCGCATGATCCTGCGCCACATTCTTCCGAATGTGCTTTCGCCCATCACGGTGTCCGCGACGCTTGGCATCGCCAACGCGATCATTACCGAATCCGCGCTTTCCTTCCTGGGGCTTGGATTTCCCTCGGATTTTCCGACTTGGGGCCGGCTTCTCTATGACGCCACGGATTATCTGCAACAATATCCCGAACGCGTGATCTGGCCCGGACTCGCCATTTCGCTCACGGTGCTCAGCGTTAACTATATAGGCGACGGTTTCCGCGACGCCCTTGATCCACGCATCCGTGGCCGATAGCTGCTCACGAATTCGAGCGTGCAATGTGAGTGGTTTTACGCGACAGAATCAATAATATAGCCGTGAAACGCACAGTTTGGCGGTAATGGCAGCAGCATTCCCGCCGAACCTGAGAATTCCGGAGTGCGGGTTTTTGAGACAGTTAGACACGGCAGTGAATGGAAAAAGGTTGCCGCAAAATTGGCCTTGCGCCATCGTCGGGATTATATTGTGAGCGCTCTCGGACTGGAAGCCGTCAGCAGGCGTTTCGGCGCTTTCACGGCGCTGGAAAACATCGATCTAAACGTCGGTTCCGGTGAACTGGTCGCGCTGCTCGGCCCCTCCGGTTGCGGTAAAACGACGTTGCTTAGGCTTATCGCCGGACTTGATGCTCCGGGTTCCGGAACCATTCGCTTCGATGGCCGCGACATGGCGGACGTCGCTGTAAGGAAGCGCGGCGTAGGCATGGTTTCACAGCACTACGCCCTGTTTCCGCATATGAGCGTGTCGGACAACATCGCATTCGGGCTAAAGGCGCGAAAACTGGCGCGGGGAGACATCGAAAAGAGGGTGCGCGAGATCCTTCAGATCGTTCAGCTCGATTCGTATCGAGACCGGTTTCCCGCTCAGCTTTCCGGCGGCCAGATGCAGCGGGTCGCCATCGCCAGGACACTGGTCACCGAACCGCGCATTCTCCTGATGGACGAACCGTTCGCCAGCCTTGACACGGCCTTGCGCATCGACATGCGCCGGTTCGTCAGAACCTTGCAGCAACGCTACGGGATCACCACCGTTTTCGTGACGCATGACCAGGACGAAGCCATGGAGATCGCTGACCGCGTGGCGATCCTGCTTGAGGGCAGGCTCAGGCAGTTCGATACGCCGGACGCCGTGTATCACAGGCCGGCGGATACGGAGGTGGCGCGATTCCTTAAGGCCACCAACATATTCGCCGGAACCGTCAGTCCCGAAGGACGACTGGTCATGCCGTGGGGTGGGCTCGAGCTTTCCAAGGACATCGCTGTCGAACCCGGAAAACGCGTCACCGCCATGATACGAGACGAGGCTCTCGCACTTTTTCCTTCCTATTGTCCGGACCAGTCCAATCTGCTGCCGGTTGTCGTCAGCCGGGTGGATTTTCACGGCGCCACGGTTTCTTATGTCGTGGAGGCCGCAGACATGCAATTTACCGTCGAGGAGCATTCGACGCGCCGGCTTGAGCCGGGCGCCGCGCTTCACCTGTCGGTTCCAGCCAGGCATCTATGGCTGTTTCCGCCCGAGCGTAGCGGCGCGAGCGCGTTCCGCCCTATAAAGGAGAACATAGAATGACAAAGTCTCGCGTGGTCGCCGCGCTTCTTGCCGCGTCCATTGGCCTTGCAGGAGCGGCGCCGATTGCCCGCGCGGCGGATCCGGCCGCCTCCTTCCGCCAGGATTATCTGGCTGGCGCAATCGCATGGGACAAGGTCAAGGCTACAGCCAAAAGTGAGAAGGAACTGAATTTCTACTATTGGGGCGGTGACGACACACTCAACGTGTGGATCGACAGCGTGGTTCGGCCGGCCATGGCGGAACACGGCGTCAAGCTCAATCCTGTGCGTATCGCCGCAACCAAGGACGCGGTGGATCTTGTGCTGACCGAGCTCGCCGCAGGCAAGGCGGAAGGCGAGGGCAGCGTTGATGCTATCTGGTTGAACGGCGAGAATTTCTTCACGCTCTCCCAGCAGAACGCGTTGTGGGGAAGTTTCGCCGAGACGCTGCCCAACTCGAAGAATTTCGTTTGGGATACCGCCAGCCCGCTCTCGGGCCCCAATCTCCGTGATTTCGGAACCGAGACAAAGGGGAGGGAGGTGCCGTGGTCGGGCGAACAATATGTCTGCGCCGTGAATGGTCAGTACGTTCAGGCGTCCGATACCCCATCGACATTCGCCAATCTCAAGGCCTATCTGGAGGACAACCCCGGCAAGTTTACCTACGTAAAACCACCTCACTATGTCGGCAACACCTTCGTGCAGGAAGCAATCTACGCGCACAATCCCGACGGAAACGGCGCGGAGCCGTTCCAGAAATCGGTCGATGAACTTGGTGCTGAAGAACTTGCGCGTCTGATCGCTCCCGGACTGGATTATCTGAAATCGATCGAACCGCTGTTGGCGACGGCTGACGGCGGCAAGCCGCGCTATCCTGAGGACACTGCCGCTCTCGACAGCATGTTCCTTAACGCGGAAGTCTACTTCAACTGCAAGTTCGGGATCTATGCGGTCAATAGTGGGCTCATTACCGGCCGCTACCCGGAAGCCGCCCAAGAGTTCATCTTTCCGGAAAAACTGATGATCAAAAACAAGAACTACCTGGCGATTCCCTTAAACAGTCCGAATCCGGCCAGCGCGCTTGTGTTTGCCGACTACATGTCCTCCGTGGACGCCCAAGCATCGAAGTTGAAGACGGTAGGCTACCCGGTGGGAATAGATCCGACGCAATTGTCCGCCAATGATCGTGAACTCGTCAAGATCGCTGCGCCAAGCCATCATGGCGTTACAAGCGAGGATCTCGATGCCAACGCCGTCGCCGACATGAACGCCAGCCTTGTCGATATCATCGAGGCGACCTGGCTTGAATATATCGAACGCGGTTCCGACAAGCCGATCGCTGATATAGTGGCGAACGCCGTCGGCAAATCCGAGCCGGAATGATGCAGGGCGATCGGTCGCGGCTGATCGTCATTCTCGAACTGGCGCCGGTCGCTCTGGTGCTTGGAGGCCTGTTTGGAGGCGCGGTCGTTCTGGCTGTACTGCAGAGCCTTGGCTTCGCGCCCTGGTTCGGGATCAACACTTTTCCCGATTTTTCATACTTCACCCGGCTGTGGAGCGGCGAGGCTTTCTGGATTTCGCTCGGTCTGACGCTCTATTACGCCGTCGCCTCGACCATCGTGGCGCTGGTCCTCGCACTCATCCTCAGCCTTGCTTTGATGAATAGCTTCACGGGGCGACGCTTCGTCAAATTCGTCTACAAGCTTCCGCTGGTCATTCCTTATGCCGTTGGCATCGCTCTTGCCATCCTCATGCTCGGAAATGGCGGAATGTTGTCGAGGCTCGCCGCCTTTGCCGGCTGGATCAATGAACCGTCCGAGTTCCCGTCCATTCTCAAAACGCATTACGGCTGGGGCGTGATCGCAGTCTATGTCTGGAAACAGCTTCCCTTCATGACACTGGCGGTCGCGGCGGTGCTGGTGGGGATCGGTCGGCGGACACAGGAAGCAGCGTTGCTTCTGGGCGCCGGACCGTTGATGATCTTTTTCCGGGTGACGCTGCCGCAGATTGCGCCGGGCGTCGTCACCGCGGTATTGATCTGTTTCTCCTTCAATATCGGCGCTTTCGAAGCGCCTTTCATTCTCGGCGGCGGTTATCCAGACACGCTTCCGGTAATCGCTTGGCGCTATTTCAACGACGCCGATTACGCCCTTCAACTGCAAGGCATGGCGGCGGTTGTTTCGATCGGTTTGCTGTCCGGGTGCATCCTGCTGGCCTATCTCTGGACCTATCGTCGCTTCGAGCGACGCATCGGCAGGAACTGATCCAGATGCAGTCGGCGTCGAAGCAAATGAAACTTTCGGTATTCCAGCGTTTTTATATTGTGGCCGTCGTGGCGTTCGTCCTCGGCCCGTTCTTGCCGCTTGTCATTCAGAGCTTTGCGTTTCGCTGGGCGTGGCCGGATCTGTTGCCGTCCGCATGGTGGCTGGAACGCCGTGCTGATTCACCGGTTCCGCTCGCTTGGGACTACGTCCTATCGCCGTACTCGCAAGTCGGAATAGCGACGATCAACACCCTGTTCATCGGCCTTGCGGCGACGCTGCTGTGCCTCGTGATTTGCCTGCCGGCTGCACGGGCGCTCGCTCGCGACCGTTTCAGGGGTAAACGGGCTTTCGAATTCCTGTTGTCGATGCCTCTGATCGTGCCGGAAGCGGTCGTCGGCATGGCGTTGCTGATGATCTATATCCGTCTGGGCTTGGCGGGCAGCTATACCGGTATAATCATTGCGCATCTCATTCCGACCATTCCCTACATGGTGCGTATGCTGACATCCGTCTATCAGGGGCTGGCGCCAGACTATGAAGAACAAGCAGCCATACTCGGAGCGGGTCGGGGGCGGATCCTTCTGCGCGTAACGCTGCCAATGCTCATGCCCGGCATGGTGGCAGGGGCTCTTTTCACATTCCTTGTGTCGTCCAATGTCTTCCTGCTGACCTTCTTTCTCGGGCAGGGGCGGATCGTGACGCTGCCGACACTTCTTTTCTCAAAAATCTCCGGAGGCAGTCTCGACGCTTCGGCGGCCGGCATCGCGCTCGTCGCATCTCTTCCCGGCATCGTGCTCTTCGCCCTGTCGGAAAGGCTGGTCAGGGAAGAGCTTTTCGTCGGTGGCCTTGGACGATAGTTCTTGTTAAGGGAGAGCGGTTTTTCAGGAGGAAAGCGCATGGCTGGCGACTACAAGTTCGATACGCTTGGATTGCATGCCGGACAGAGTCCGGACGAGCGGTTTGGTTCGCGCGCCGTGCCGATTCACCAGACCACATCCTATGTCTTCGAGGACAGCGAACACGCGGCTGCGCTCTTCAATATGGAAATTGGCGGGCACATCTACTCCCGCCTGAGTAATCCGACGGTCGCGGTGCTCGAGCAGCGCCTCGCTGCGCTTGAAGACGGCGTCGCCGCCGTCGCTGTAGCGTCCGGTATGTCTGCGTTGTTTCTGACGGTGCTGGCCCTGTGCTCTGCCGGCGATCACATCGTCTCGTCGTCGCAAATGTACGGGGCGAACATCAATCTCTTCGAACACACGCTGAGCCGTTACGGTATCGAGACGACCTTCGTGAAACCCAATGACCCGGATGGCTTTGCCGCTGCGATCCGGCCGAACACCAAGATGATTTTCGGAGAGGTGATCGGCAATCCGGGTCTGGACGTCATGGATGTTCCGAAGATTGCTGCTATCGCCGAGCAAGCCGGCGTTCCCCTGGTCCTCGACGCGACCTTCAATACGCCATGGCTATTCAGGCCCCTTGATCATGGCGCCAATATAGTCATTCACTCGCTAACGAAATGGATTGGCGGTCACGGCGTGGCCATGGGCGGCGCAATCATCGATGGAGGCAATTTCGACTGGGGGCAAGACGATCGCTTCCCGACGCTGACAGGCCCGCATTACGCCTTCCAGCAGGTCAATCTGTGGGAAGAATTCGGACCGCTCGCCTTCACAATGCGCGTGCGCTCCGAGGGCATGTACAATGTAGGTCCGTGTCTGTCGCCGACCAATGCCTTCCACCTGCTCCAAGGGCTTGAAACACTCGGCCTCCGGATGGAGCGACACATGTCGAATACGCAAAAAATGCTCGCGTTCCTGTCCGCGCATGAACAGATCGGGTGGGTGAGGCATCCGTCGCTGACCGATCATCCCGATCATGAGGTTGCGAAGCGTCTGATGCCGAAAGGTGCGGGATCGATCATCGCTTGCGGCGTCAAAGGCGGGCGCGAGGCGGGACGGGCCTTCATCGAATCCGTGGAACTCGCCTCGCATCTCGCCAATGTAGGAGACGCCAAAACGCTGGTCATTCATCCGGGATCGACGACGCATTCGCACCTGACGCCACAGGCCATGGAAAACGCCGGATTGACTGACGACATGATCCGCATTTCCGTTGGGCTCGAAGATTTTGACGATCTGGCGGCGGATTTTGACAGGGCTTTGAAGATCGCCGGCAAATCTGTCGGAGGCTCGAAATGAAGATCGATGTCAATGGCGCCCCGGTTTTTGTCAGCACCGGCGGCCGAGAGTTTGATCCGAACGGAACGGTTTTGCTCCTCCTTCACGGCAGTGGGCAGACCCATCTGACATGGATGCTCCAGGGTCGGTTTCTGGCCAATCGCGGCTGGCAGTTGTTGATGCCCGACCTGCCAGCGCATGGTTTGTCCGGCGGAGAGGCTCTAACCTCCATTCGCGACATGGCTGAATGGTGCGCCGACCTGTTGAAGCAGACAGGCGTCAAGCGAGCCCATGTTGTTGGCCACTCCCAGGGCGGACTTGTGGGGCTCGAACTGGCGTCCAGTCGGCCGGAGGTCGTCGCGTCGCTGTCCCTGGTTGCGACGGCGCTCGCGATACCGGTCAATCCGGCTCTGCTCGACATGGCGCAAAACCGCGAGGAAAAGGCGATCGCCGCAATGACGGATTGGGGACACGGCCGGGAAGGGCATTTTCACGATGCTACGCTGCCGGGTCTCGACCAGATGAATTTCGGCAGGCATTTGATGGCGAACAACGAAACCGGCGCCTTGTTCGCCGATTTGTCTGCATGCGCCAACTATGATGCGGGAGAGGACGCCGCGCGATCCGTTGCGTGTCCGTGCCTCTGCATCCTCGCGGAGAATGACAAGATGACGCCGCTGAAGCAGGGACGGAAGATGGCGGCCGCCCTGACGGATGCGAGAGAGATTGTGATCTCCGGCGCGGGTCACATGCTTCCGGGGGAGAAGCCTGACGAAGTGCTGAAGGCGTTGCGCGTTTTTTTGCCTCATCCAGCCTGAGTGGCGGCAATCTCGACGCGGAACGGCTTCAGGAGTGCCTCGAAGCGGCTGTCCGGCGCCGCTTCGGTAACGACGATGCTGCCGCCTGCCATCTTGGGCAGGCTCAGCAGTGGTCGCCGCCCCGTGTCCCTGAACTTGGCGCCGTCGACCGCCATCACGCAGTTGGATGCGATCTCCATCATTGCCACGGCGATATCCCTTTCGCATTGTTCCTGAACCAGGAAGCCGCGTTCTGGATGGACCTCGGAGGCCGAGAGGATTGCGTAGTCCACCTGGAAGCCGGCGATCACATCGAACGCGGCGCGGTCGAATGCGGCTCCGTCATGATCGCGCAATCGGCTTCCAGCCATGAATACCCGATTGCCCTCGATCATCGACAGCGTGCTTGCGACGAACGCCGAATTGGTGACGACGGTCAGGTTGCGGCGAACACGCAGCGCCTGCGCCACATAGGCTGACGTGGAGCCGGTGTCGATGGCGACGATACCGTCATCATCGATCAGCTGCGCAACCGCCGCCGCGATCGCCGCTTTCTCTTTCTGCTGTTCATGCATGCGCGCAAGAAATGGCGGATCCATCGCGCTTCTTGCGTTGACGATGGCGCCGTGGACTTTCCTGACGTCGCCCCGGTCGACCATCGGCTTGATTATCCGGCGCACCGTCTGGCCGGAAACGTCGAGGGCGTCGGCCAGTTCAGCGACTGTAACGCTGCCGCGCAGCGTCACGGCTTCGCGTATCGCGGTTTCATATTTCGACATGGGTTTGCTTCTTCCACTTGTCCACATCCGGATCATAGCAGTTTATATATTTCAACATAAAACAACAATATTTGTTGATTCATGTCCATTTGGCTCGGATAATGTTTTCCGGGCAAACCAGCGGAGTACGGCGCGTGAGTGCAATTTCGGTCAATCATCTGATCATCGGCGGCGGCATTATAGGCTGCTCCATCGCCTATCATCTCGCTCTTGCCGGCGAAAAGGACATCGCCCTTCTTGAAAAATCGGCGTTGACCGAAGGCGCGACCTGGCATGCGGCCGGTCTCGTCGGTCAGCTTCGCTCGTCCCGCAACACGACGCGCATGCTCAAGCGGTCGGTGGCGCTCTATGACCGGCTCGAAGCCGAAACGGGCATGGCCTTCGACTGGAAGAAGGTTGGAAGCCTCCGATTAGCGGCGACGAAGGAGCGGCTGCTCGAAGCAAAGCGGCTCGCCACCATGGCGCGCAGCTTCGATCTTGAAATGCACATGATTTCGCCGGCCGAAGCAAAGGAGCTGTTTCCCTATATCGAGACGGCCGGTCTCGAAGGGGCCGCCTTCATACCTTCCGACGGGCATGTCGACCCGGCGAGCCTGTGCCAGGCGATCGCTTCGGGGGCCCGCAAGCTTGGCGTCGATATCCGCCAGAACACGAAGGTCACCGATTTCGAAGTCAGAAACGGGCGCGTACATCAGGTGCTGGCGGGAGACACCGCCTTCGAGGCCCGGACCGTCACGCTCGCGGCGGGCATGTGGAGCCGCGAGCTCGGCCGCAAACTTGGCCTCATGATTCCGGCATGCGCGGTGGAGCATCAGTACATCGTTACGGAGCCTATCCCCGGCTTTCCAGACAATCTGCCGACGCTGCGCGATCCTGAACGCCTTGTCTATTATAAACCGGACGCGGGCGGACGGCTGGTCATTGGTGGCTACGAGGACAACACCATTCCGTTCGGCGAATGCGGAATTCCCGGTGAATTCGCCCGCCAACTCCTGCCTGAAAACCTGGAACGTTTCGAGCCGCTGGCCGTGAAGGCCGGTGAGGTTACGCCGATCGTCAACGAAGTCGGAATACGCACCGTCATCAACGGTCCGATCCCCTATTCGGCGGACGGCGATTTCGTGATGGGATGGGCGCCGGGCTTCGAAAACCTTATGTCCGCGACCGGCTTTCTTTACGGGATCGCCGCCGGCGGCGGCGCCGGCGAAATGATCGCGGAATGGATACTCGAAGGCAGGCCCAGCCTCGATCTCTGGCCGCTCGACATTCGGCGGTTTGGACCACACCACGGCGCGCGAAGTTTCATGTATCCCCGCGCCGTCGAGCATTACGCTCATCACTACAAAATGCGCTATCCGGGACAGGAACACGAGACGGCGCGGCAATTGCGTCTAAGCCCTCTTTATCATCGCCTAAAGGAAAAGGGCGCTGTCTTTGGGTCAAAGAATGGTTGGGAGCGGCCGCTCTGGTTTGCGCCGGATGGCGTGGAACCGGTCGATCAGCTTGCCTTTCTCGATCCTGGCTGGAAAGCCTTCTCAGCGGGTGAACACAAGGCGGTTCGCGAACGTGTCGCGCTAATCGACCAGTCCAGCTTTTCCAAGTTCGAACTGATAGGCCCAGACGCATGCGAAGCCTTGCAGGCAATGGCGGTGTCAAATGTCGACAAGCCTGTCGGTTCGGTTATCTACACGCAGTTCTGCAACGAGGCGGGCGGTATCGAGACGGATCTCACGATTACCCGGCTCGGTCAGGATCATTATTACATCGTCACAGGATCCGGATTCGGCGTTCACGATTCCGATTGGATCCTCAGGCATCTTTCGCAGGGAGGCGGTGCGCAGTTGATTGAAGTCACATCCGCGCGCGCTGTCATCAACATCTGCGGACCGAAAGCCCGCGATGTTCTGCAGGCTGTCTGTGAAGAAGATGTGTCGAACGAGGCGTTTCCGTTTGCAACGGTGCGCGACATCGCCATTGGCGCAGCGCCGGCGCGCGCGATCCGCATCGGCTATGTCGGCGAACTGGGATGGGAACTGCATGTTCCAACGGAGTTCGGGCTACACGTCTACGACACGCTGTGGCGGGCCGGTCTCGCACACGGCGTCGCCGATGTCGGATATCGGGCGATAGAATCGCTGCGGCTGGAAAAGGGGTACCTCTACTGGAGCGCGGATATAACGCCAGACTATACGCCTATCGAAGCCGGTCTCGGCTTCCGGGTGCACCTGAAGTCGAAGGGGGATTTTATCGGCAGAAAGACGCTCGAAAAGCAGAAATTGGAAGGGGTGGAGCGTCGGCTGAACACATTCGTGACCGGTGAAAAACTGCCATTGACCGGCGGCGAGACCCTGCTTCTCGATGGCGAAACAGTTTCTCTCGCCTGCAGCGCTGGCTATGGCTTTACGGTCGAAAAGACGATCCTCTATGCGTATCTGCCGGCCGATCTGGAGGCTGAAACCGGTTTCGAGCTGGAAGTATTCGGCGAACGTTACCCGGTGACGCGCGCCCAGGGGCCGCTCTATGATCCGGACAATCAACGTTTGAAAATATAAGGACACGGGAACGAACGATGACGAATGAAGACACCGGCGCCGTTGTCGCGGCTCTACGAAATGCGCCCGGATTCGAGGCTGTCGAGGCGCAGGACTGCGCGATCAAACGACTGGGAGGAATGACCAACAAGGTCTACCTTGTCGCGACCGGCGGGCAGTCCGTCATCGTTCGTATTCCAGGCGCCGGAACCGAGGCCTATATCGACCGCAAGGTCGAACTCCACAATGCAAAGGCCGCCTGGCGCGCCGGCGTGTCGGCGGAAGTGCTGTGGGGCGACCCGGATTCCGGCGTCATGATCAGCCGCGCGATCGACGATATCGAGACCATGTCGCCGGATCTGTTCAGGACCAGGGCGGGGTCGCCAGCCCGCGCGGGGGAGGCGCTGAGCAAGCTCCATAACTCAGGCGAGACATTCGAATTTCGCTTCGAGCTCTTCGCGATGATCGAGGAGTATCTGAAGGTTCTGGCTGACAAGGAGGCCACGCTGCCGGACGGATACCACGACATCGTCGCCGCGGCCGAGCCAGTGAAGCAAGCGCTTGAGGCGGCGCCAGTGGCGCTCGCTCCCTGTCACTGCGATCCGCTCTGCGAGAATTTTCTCGACGACGGGACCGTCATGTGGATTGTCGACTGGGAATATTCGGGCATGAACGATCCGCTTTGGGACGTCGGGGATGTGTCCGTGGAGGCCGGGTTCGACGAGGCGCAGGACGATGAAATGCTGCGCGCCTATTTCGGACAGGAGCCGACGGCCGCGCAGCGGGGCAGGGTGGTCATCTACAAGGCGATGTGCGACCTGCTCTGGACGCTCTGGGGCCTGATCCAGCACGCCGATGACAATCCGGCGGAAGATTTCTGGGCCTATTCGGTCGGCCGTTTCGAACGATGCAAGGCGCTCATGAACGCGCCTTCATTCGCTGATCATCTGGAAGCCGTGAGCAACGGCTGAGCTAGACGCCGGTGATTGGTTCGTCCAGCAGGCGCTGGATGATATCGCTGTTGTCCGACGTGGTCGTCGACACTGTGTCCATGTGGGTCGCGCCCTGGACGATAACGGTCTGGTTCGGCATCATCAGCCGCAACGGGTTGATCGGGTTTTTCAGTCGCCGGTCGAGGAATTCGCTGGCGATGATGTCGACGTGACTGGCGATGCTGTTGTCCGAACTGTAGGCGAAAAAGGCGCGTCTGAGTTTTTCGGACGCGAGGATTGCTTCGTCTGAGCGGTAGGCGTTGATCAGCGTCTCGCCTTCGAAAGCCTCATGCGACTTCGTTGCGTCAATGTCGTCTGCCGAGACAAAGTCGTGTCGCTCCTTCAGCAGCCACTCCCTGATTACCGGAATGGCGAGCGCCTTCTCGTCGATCGGATCGATCCAGTGCCCCGTCGCGCGCCAGCAGGTGAATTTCTGGCGCAGGCTCCGTGTGAACGACTTGATACGCGTATTGGCGTAGGCGATCTGCGCTGTCAGGCTTCCCGAATGATCGCGTCTTGCCCGCTCATATTCATCACGCATCCGGCCGTCTTCAATAAAGGGATCGATAAGAATGATCCTCTCGGGCCTCTTGCCGCTTTCCTCCAGACGGCGGGCTATTTCAAAAACGATCCAGGAGCCGGAGCACATGCCGGCAAGATGCCACGGGCCGTCCGGGCTGACCTGCAGGATGGCGTCTAGATAGCAGTCGGCAATGTCTGCGACAGTGTCGAACGGCTTCATCTGGCCATCGTAACCTGGCACCTGGAAGGCGTAGACCGGCTGGTCGTCATGAAAGGCCCGCATGTAGTCGACATGGGGGAAGAAGAACCCGGCGGCGCCGTGCACGAGAAACAGAGGCGCTTTCGTTCCGCCTGTCTGCAAGGCGAAAACGTGCGAAGGCAGTTGCGTGTTTCCGGCGGCTTCGAGCGCCGCGGCGATTTCGCGAATGGTCGGGTTCTTGACGATTTGCCCGGCCATGAAGCTCTTGCCGAGCTCCTGTTTTATGGTCTCGGTCAGCCTGGTCGCCTTGACGGAATCGCCGCCGAGATCGAAGAAGTCGTCATCGATCCCGATCCCTTCGATGCCGAAGATCTCGCGCCAGAAGCCGGCCAGTTTTTCTTCGACGACGGTTTCCGGCGGCGCGTGAGGGTTGTCCAGTCCGAGATCGTCCCGGGCAATAAGCTCCGTGTCCATGGTCTGCGCTTCCATTGACGTTCAAGCCTGCCCGATGGGCTTGGCTATCAGATCCTGCATGATGGAGCTGTTGAGCGAAGTTGTCGTCGATACGGTGTCGTCATGCCTGCGGCCGGCCACGATGATATCGTGATTGGGCATCGCTCTGCAGACCGGGTGATGCGGGTTTTTCAGCTTCTTCTTCAGATGCTCGCTGGCGATGATGTCGACATGGTTTTCGATCGAATGATCGGTGCTGTAGCGATAGAAGGCGTATCGCAGGACTTCGGATGCGTAGACGCCGGTGTCCGAGCGGTGCTTGTTGATCAGCGCCTCGTTCTGGAAACGCTCCTTGCCGGTGACGTCCTCATCCCTGGTCGGCTGTTTCCGGTTTTTCCGGCCATCTTCGAGAATTTTTTGCCGCACTTCGGGAATATCGAACGCTTTCGGGTCCGTGCTGCTGATCCACAAACCGGTCGCGCGATAATTTCCGATCTTGCTTTTCAGGCGCGTATAGGCGAGCCGCGCTCTCGACAAGGCCGAGGCGGCGAAAGCGACAGGACCTGACGCTCCGACCCGACGATTTGTCTCGAACTGCTCGCGCATTCTGCCGCGCTCGATATAGGGATCGATCAGGATAACGCGGCCCGGCTCCTTGCCATGCTCCTTGAGCCGGAGCGCCATTTCAAAGGTGATCCAGCATCCCGAACACATGCCGGCAAGATGCCAGGGGCCGTCCGGATCGACCGCCAGCACCGCCTTGACGTATTCTTCGGCAATCTCCTCCACCGTGCCGAGGGGCTCCATCTGCCCGTCGAAGCCCGGAACCTGAAAGGCGTAGATCGGCTGGTCGTCGCGGAAAGCGCTCATATATTCGGCATTCGGAAAAAAGAAGCCGGCCAGCCCGTGCACGATGAACAGGGGCGGATGATCGCCGCCTTTGCGCACGGTCAGGATATGGGAGGCCAACTTGTCCGCATTGTCTCCGGCGCTGTCGCGATCGATTGCCGCCGCGACGTCGCGGATTGTCGGCTTTTCAACGATCTGGCCTGCCTTGAAACTTTCGCCAAGGGAGAGGTTGATCTCCTCGGTAATGCGCGTCGCCTTGACGGAGTCGCCGCCAAGATCGAAGAAATCATCGTCGATTCCGATGTCGCTGATTTCGAAAACCGCGCGCCAAATCGAAGCGATTTTCTTTTCCGTTTCGCTCGTCGGCGCCTCATAGGCGCTCGGAAGGTCAAGCAGATCCCTCGATGTGTGGAGTGACTGTGCGTCCATTGAACTTCCGTCGTCGTAATCCGGTGCGATCAACTATCTGGAAGAGGCGGTATTAGCACAACTGTCCATGGTTTCAACATGACGCGCTTTTGCTGTGTATGCTGATTCCAGTTCGGGACCGGGCCAACGATCACGCGGGAACAGGTGCTCTACAAGAGCGGACAATGTAAGTACGCCTTGATCGTCGAGATGGCGGCCCATGATCTGCAAGCCAACCGGGAGGCCGTCGCTCGTATATCCGACGGGAACCGATGCGGCGGGAAGCCCCGTCAAATTGGCAAGCGGGGAAAATGTCGTCCAAGCGGACGGGGGCACAGGCCGTCCCGCGATCTCGGAGGGTCCGAATGAGCCGATCGGAAACGCGGCTGTCGCCGTCGCAGGCGTTATCAGAAAATCGAATTCGTTCATGAACCTGGCCATGGCGTTGGCCACGCGCTTTCGTTCCATGAGCGCGGCGGTAAACTGATCGGCGTTCCATTCGCGCTCGAGGATGCTGCCGAGCCAGCCATCCAGTTGAACGCCCTGATCGGCGGCCATTGCCTTGAGACCGGCGCGATCCGTTTCAAGCGCCACGAGCGTGTCCAGAAGACCCTCGGCTCCGCCGACCGCCGGGCATTTGTTTTCGACGCAGTCCACCACTGTTTGCAGCCGGTTGACGGCGTTGTCGAACGCCGCGCCGACCTCCGGATCGACAAGAGCGTAGCCAAGGTCTTTCGTGAAAGCGATCCGAACCCCTTTCATGGTTTCGAAGTCGCTGAGTTCCCAATGGACATCCTGTGAGGGGATCGAGTGCCGATCATAGGCAGAGGGACCGCACAGCACCGACAAGGCAAGCGCCGCATCAGCCGCGTTTCGCGTCAAAGGCCCGATGTGTTCGAGCGTCTCCCAGCTCGACTGGCCCGGAAATCTCTCGTCGCGGCAACCGGGATAGAGAGGCACGCGCCCCCAGGAGGGCTTTATTCCGAAAACGCCACACAGGGACGCAGGAATGCGAACCGAGCCTCCGCCGTCGCTGCCCAGCGCCAGCGGGACCATCCGGGCCGCGATCGCCGCCGCCGAACCTGCGCTTGAGCCTCCAGAGGTCAGCGTCAGGTTCCATGGATTGCAGGTTGTCGGAAATATGTGATTTTCGCCCATGGCGCCGTAGCCGAATTCGGCCGCGTTCGTCTTTCCGATAATGATCGCGTCCGCCGCCCTGAGGCGTTCGACCACGATGTCGTCCTGCTCAGGAACGAAGTTTTCATAGAGACGAGATCCGAAGGTGGTGCGCAATCCGCCGGTGCAGATCAGATCCTTGATGGCAACCGGAACTCCCGCCAGTTTCCCCACGGTCTCACCGTTGGCGATCCGACGATCGACGTTCTCCGCCTGCGCTATTGCGGATTCGTCCAGTGTGCAGAATGCATGCAAATCCCCGTCGACCGATTCTATTCTGGACAACGAAGCCTCGACCACTTCGCGGGCGGTCCACCGGCCTTGTGCTATCGCCTCGCGCAACTGCGTGAGATCGAGCTCCAACGGAGAAATTCCAGACATCCGGCGCCTCTTTGCTGTTCGTCTTCCAAGTATGGGTCGCCGCTGTTGCTCCGTAAACATTGATCCTCGCGAAAGCCTCGAACGGTTCAGTCGATTGTGTTCATATATTCGATGATCTTCGCAATGCTTTCGCTGACATGGAGTGCGCTGCTGTCGAGTATCAGCCGGTCTTGCGTCCATTTCTGATAGAGCCGTTGCTCAACCTCGCCCCAGTCTGGACAGACCAGTCCCCGGATCTCGCTTGTTCGCGTTTCAACGCGGCGGCGATGTTCGTTCTCGTCTGAACATACAATCTCGACGTTCAACAGCATGGCGCGGCAGTCAGCGGCGACCTGAGCCCAGAGCGCCCGTGTTTCCGAAACCGGGTTCACCGTATCAGCGACCACGTTTTGACCAAGCGCAAGATTGTCCCTTGCGATGTTGGCTGCCGCGAGATATCCGGCGTCTTCGGCATCAGGAACGCCAAGCGCACTCACTTTGAGCGCCGCTTCAATGGAATCCACCCGTATGTAGACGGCCGGAATGTCACGCGCCAAAGCTTTGGCGATCGTTGATTTTCCGACGCCCGGAAGGCCCGAGAAGGAGATCAGGAACAGCATGGCGCTCGTAATAGCAGACCTTGGCTTTCGTGTTCATGACAAAACCCGATGGCTGCATCAGTTTACCGGTCTGACGACGCGCCCTACCGACGGTTTGCGAATTCTTCCAGAAGAGCGGGGAAACTCTCCGGCGTCGGGAAACCCTCGTAGCTGTAAAGGGCGGGGGTCTGCGCCCACGGCAGCTTCTCGGACGTCATGGTCTCGATAAAGGGGCGGCTCCATTCGGGTTCATCGAACATCGTCGGCCGTACATTGATCAGATTGTCCATGCCTGTGATCCGCGTGAAGATCCAGGTCTTGCAGTCCGGGCAGAAGAAGTGGTCGAGTCGCGGTCCCATTATGCCTCCCTTCACCGGCTCGCCTTCCGCAACATGAAAATCCCCCATCGGGACCATCGCAGTCAGGGAAAAGGCGCTTGCGCTCATTCGCTGGCAACCGCGGCAATGGCATGCCGCGGTCATGACCGGAGGGGCGGATATCTCGATGCGGACACGTCCACATCGACAGTTGCCTGTTGCAGGCCAGTTTTTATCGTTCATGTGCAGGGTCCTTCTTGTTTTAACTGGCGGTCAAGCCAGCCGAAAGCGCCGATACTTTCCGGCGCCATGAAGTCCACCATTTTACAGCAGGCAAGCTCGAGTATACGAGGTCTGGCGCCAAATGGGTCCGTTGTCGTATTGACGCGCCTTCCTGACCCGACAGGCAGCAACCTTCGGCAAGCAGATTGTCTTGCCCTGGGTATCCGCCGCCTGTAACCTTTCGAATCAGGCTCGGCCCGCGCCTCCCTCCCTCCGATCGGGGAAGTATCCAACATACGGGGCAGTTTCATTGTCGAACCGTCTGTTCGAGCGCGCGCATGAGGAGGGGTTGCGTTTTTGCTCGCAACGGAGGTTCTCCGAATGAAATTTTCTTCTCCCGTTTACTGGTTGAAACGCGAGGCCAGGCTGCTTTCGCGCGAAAAGAAAATCAGTCTCGGCAAGGCGCTCGACACGGTTGCTCGCCGAGAGGGATTTTCGAAATGGAGCCTGCTTGCCGCAGCAGCGGCGCAAGATTCTCCGGCCAGGTCAATTCTCGCGCGGCTGAGTGACGGCGACCTTGTTCTTCTCGGCGCGCGCCCGGGGCAGGGGAAAACCCTGCTCGGTCTCGAGATCCTGATCGAAGCTCTGGCGCTGAAGCGCACGGCGGCTTTCTTTTCACTCGTCTACACTCAAAAAGAGGCGTCTGCATTGCTGGCGTCGCTTGCACCCCAGGCGTCTTTAGAAAACCTGACCATTGTCACCTCCGAAGACATCAGCGCAGCGCTGATCATGGACACATTGAAGCTTGCGCCGCCTGGAACGCTGGCCGTTGTTGATTATCTGCAAATTCTCGACCAGCAGCGCAGCAATCCAGAACTTTCAGTCCAGATGGAAGATCTGCAACACTTTGCAAGAACACGGGGCGTTATCCTTGTTTTCCTTTCACAGGTTCATCGGTCTTACGATCCCGAAATCCGACCTCTGCCGGAGATCGGAGACATCAATGCGCCGAACAGGATCGAGCCCGGACTCTTTTCGAAGACATGTTTTCTGCATGACGGTGAAATGAGGTTTGCTGATGTGAAATTAAAAACATAATAAAAACAAAATGATAGGAGAATTTCGGGGGCTTGGCGTAAATTTGGCTTTGTTTCGGGAAATGCCGATTTGCGGTCTGGCTTTGTTTCGGGAATCCGGTTTTTTCGTCCATGACACACCATCGGGCTCGGTTTCGGTTACTTCCGAGACGGCTGGCGGGCTATTCTCCTTATAGCACAGTTCGGCGCGTCATGCATCAGTTTGTTCCTGTTTTGTTTCAAGATTTGAGTTTACGGCGCCGTTTTATTTACGCGCGCCTTGATCTAGTCTGTGGGCGCGCGAGGCGCTAGCCGAGCGCGGGGTGGGGAGGCCCCGGAACCATGGCCGCTGGTCAACAGGAACATTATTCGGCTCAACCGATAAAGCTGGCGGTCAAGGCCGCTACCTTCGGAGACGTGAAACTGGCTTTGCGCGCCGGGGCGCAGGATTTCCTGGCTCGACCCGGTCTCAGTCTGTTTTTCGGGCTGTTCTATGCTCTGCTCGGCGCCGTTTTGCTCTCGGGCTTTCTCGTATTCCAGCAAATCTGGTTCGTGGTGCTTGTCAGCGTCGGCTTTCCGCTCGTCGCGCCTTTTTTGGCGGCGGGGCTTTACGAGATGTCGCGCCGGCTCGCGTGTTCCGAACCCTTTACCGCATCGGACATATTTCTGGTCGTATTCAATCAGCAACGCCGCGAATTCGGCTGGATGGCGTTTGTCGTTCTGTTCGTCTTCTGGATCTGGGCCTATCAGGTGCGGCTTTTGTTTGCGATCTTTCTGCAGTGGCAGTCCGTGTCATCCATGAACGACCTTGTCGCCGTCGTGCTGACGACAAGCGAAGGCGCCGGTTTTCTGATTGTCGGAACGCTTGTCGGCGCATTTCTGGCGACGGTTCTTTACTCGATAACAGTCATCGGCATGCCGCTGCTGCTCGACAAAGACGTTGACTTCGTGACCGCGATGATCACGAGTTTGAAGACCGTTCATAAAAGTCCAATGGTCATGTTGGGCTGGGGCGCGATCATAGGCGCGCTGACCCTGCTGGCCGTCGCGCCGCTGCTTCTCGGTGTGATTTTCATCTTTCCGATCCTCGGGCATGCGACCTGGCATCTGTATCAAAGGCTTGTTCACGAGGCTGGTTGACTTAGAACGCCTCTGCCAAATTCTGCAAGAATTCTTGCCATGTAGAAGGAAGCGCAGATCTCTGAATAGAAAGAAATTCTAGTTTCTGCCAAAGGCTCTTCTAACATTGCTGCAATACAGATAGGGTGCGTGCGTTCCCTAACCTTTGTTTTTCATTTTCGGAGGAAAAGATGCGACTGTTTTACATGATCGGCGCTCTGCTTATAGGCGTCACACTCGCACATGCTCAAGAGGACAAGCCAAACATCCTCATCATCTGGGGTGATGACATCGGTCAATTCAACACCAGCGCCTATAACCATGGAATGATGGGATTCCGCACGCCGAATATCGATCGGGTCGCACAGGAAGGCGCTCTCTTCACCGACTGGTACGGCCAACAAAGCTGCACGGCCGGCCGCGCGGCGTTCGTTACAGGCCAGTCGCCGATAAGGACCGGTCTGACTAAGGTAGGCTTGCCGGGCGCTCCTGAAGGCATGATGGTCGAGGATCCAACGATCGCCGGCCTCCTGAAGCCTCTGGGATACGCCACGGGACAATTCGGCAAGAACCATCTCGGCGATCGCGATGAAATGCTGCCGACAAATCACGGTTTCGATGAGTTCTTCGGCAACCTCTACCATCTGAATGCCGAAGAAGAGCCTGAAAACCCGGATTATCCGAAGGACCCGGCATTCCGCGAGAAATTTGGGCCGCGCGGCGTCATCAAATCCTCCGCCGACGGGGACATCGAAGACACGGGGCCTCTGACGCGCAAGCGTATGGAAACCGTCGACCAGGAAACCACGGCAGCCGCGCTTGATTTTATCGACCGGGCGCACGAGCAGGGCAAACCGTTCTTCGTCTGGTGGAATTCCACCCGCATGCACATCTTCACGCATCTGTCTCCCGAATGGGAAGGCAAGACAGGGTACGGCATCTACGCCGATGGCATGGCGCAGCATGACACGGATGTTGGCCAGTTGCTCGACAAGCTGGACGAACTCGGAATCGCCGACAACACCATTGTGATGTATTCCACCGACAATGGCGCGGAGACGTTCACCTGGCCCGATGGCGGAACGACCATGTTCAAGGGCGAGAAGAACACCCAGTGGGAAGGCGGCTTCCGGGTTCCGACGATGATCCGCTGGCCGGGCGTGATCGAACCCGGGACCGTGATCAACGACCTTGCCGCCCATGAGGACATGTTGCCGACGCTGCTCGCCGCGGCAGGCAATCCCGACATCAAGGAACAGCTGCTTGAAGGCGACGTTCAGGCAATCGGCCGCGACTATCATGTGCACCTGGACGGCTACAATCTGTTGCCCGCCTTCAAGGGCGAAGGCGACTGGCCACGTCACGACTTCATCTACTGGACCGACGACGGCGACGTTGCGGCCCTGCGTTACGACGACTGGAAGGTGACCTTCATGAAGCAGAACGCGGAGGGTCTGGAAGTTTGGCAGCGGCCTTTCGAAACACTGCGCGCTCCCTTGTTGACCAATCTTCGGATGGACCCCTTCGAGAGAGCAGAGCAGGAACATGCTATGGGATTTCAGAGATGGTATCTTGAACACATGTTCGCCATCGCTCCGGCCGCAGCCTATGTTGGACGGTGGCTGCAGAGCTTCAAGGAATTCCCGCCGCGCCAGAAGCCGGGCAGCTTTTCGCTCGACAATGTGATGGAAGAATTGACCGCTGGTTCGCCGGGCAGCCAGTAGGCTTTTCAGTTTCCCCCGCTATGGACGTTCGGTCCAGGCGGGGGAGACGCAATAAGCAGCGAATCGAATTATCTAGATTCTACCTGCCAAGCAGGCCGAAGCTGTTTTCAAAGCCTCTTCCCGCTCGCTCCTCTCAAGTTGCGCCAGATATTCGACTGCGCCGTAGAACCGTTCATAATTGCCGGCGCAAAGATCGAACAATCTCTTGAAGTCGGATACGAGATCGCCATAGACGGATATGGTCGCAAGCCTGGCGTTGTTGATCGGCTCGTCAAACCAGCGATCGAAGCCGCGATACCCCTTCCATTTTCCGTCCCGCAATTGATGATACCGCGCCTGCAAACGCTCGATCTCCCTTGCCTTGGCAGTGCGCATTTCCTCGACTGAAATGTCCGATGCGTAAATCCTTGCAAGCTCCTGGCGTGTTTCCGCCACCAGAATCTGGAAATCCTTGTAGCGTCGCAGACCCGCTTCATAGTCTTTCAAGACAGCGTCCTCGCCGCGCTCGCGCAGCCATTTCTCGACGCCGTTTTCCTCTACCGTGACGGCGAAGGCCTCATTGAAGTTCGAATCGTTCTGGACATAGACTCGTTGGTGAGCGAGCTCATGAAACACGACGCCCGCAAGATAGATGTCTCCGCGAATGATCATCGTGTTCATCAATGGATCGTCGAACCAGCCGAGCGATGAGTAGGCCGGCACGCCGCCGACATAGACGTCCATGTCCTGCTCGCGCAGGGTTTCGGCGAACGCCTCCGCGGCCTGTTCTGAAAAATAGCCGCGATAGGGAACGCAGCCATAGACCGGGAAACACCAGGTGTTGAAGCCGACGGAAAACTCCGGCGACGAGTACACAGCCCACGACACATACTCTCTGCCGGTGTCGACATATCGCCGGTAACTGGCGTTGTCCGGCAGGGCCAATTGCTCCGACGCGTAGTCGCGTATCTCCCGTGATATCGCGAGCCGCTCCTTCAGATCCGGGTTGATGTCGCGACGCTCCAGAAGCCTGTCCACCGGCTGGCTGGACGACACGATCTTGATATGGCCGCCAACGGAACTGGCGTAATAGGCGGGATTGCAAGCTTGCAGCGCAGGCAGCAGCGCCATAACGGCGAACATTTTCGGAAGGCTGAAATCCATGTGCTTTCGCTTCAAGTTCCCTCGATGGAGAAGTCGGGCGCGCCCTTCCAAATCAGCTTCCAGCTTGCGCCGGGGCGTACATTCTGGACAATGCCCGGATCGAAGGCGACAAAACACCGACCGCCCGGCCGCCGCGCCGAAGGATAGAGCAGTCCGCGATATCCCTGCCGGCGAAGCGTCTTCGCAAGCGCCTGACCCTCCTGATAACCGATATCCGGATCGGGATCGAGCGCCGGATGCTCCGGGGCGCCGTCGAGATCTGGAAAGTCGCCGATAAAGTCAGCCAGGAGTTCGACATAGCGCGCCTCGTCCTCGTAGATCCCGATGTTTGCAAGTTCCCTGGTGCGATGGAAACCCACTTCTTCAGCGGATGTCAGCACATCAAAACTGCAATACCAGGCGCCCCGGTCGCCGCTGTTGAAACGGTTGCCGCTCGGTCGCGTATAGGTGAAGGCCGCGTTGATATGGGTTTGCCCATAGACCTTGAGGTCATGCGCGCGCCGCGCAAAGACGAGCTCGCGCCGATCGAGGGCAGGGCCGCCGTCGCGCTCGGCGACGAGGCGCGCGCTGGTTTCGCCCTCGAGTTCGGCCAGAATGGCGGCTTCCTCGTCCGTGTCGACGAGGCCGCGCAGAACAGGCGGTTTGTGACGGGTTTCAGGGATGAGCCGGATCAGCCCGCGATCATTGACGCCGGTGATTTTCAAACGCCGCCCCGCAAGGCGTCGAGATAGGCGCGCACACGCAGGATTTTGGGCAGGCCGCCATCGATCATGGTGGTGAGCGGCGTTCGGCCTTCGAACTCCGGGCCGCGGTTCGGAAGCTTCACCCATCGTTGGGCGATCGGCGGATTGAAATAGAGTTCCAGCGACTTGTAGAGACCCGTCAGGGCGCTGAGGCGCAGCATCTGGTCCCGCGTCAGATCGCCGGCGAAACCCGGCTTGCGCGCGCGTTTCCAGGTCGATTCCGACATGTCGGCCAGGGCCGCGGCCTCCCGACCCGTCAGCGACCACGCCTGAGCGATCCTGCCATAGGCCTTGAGCGCGACGGCCTGGACATCGCCTGCTGACCGCTGAATGACGGCGTTTTCCATGTGTGGCTCCAATTGGAGTTCAATTTAGGTTCATATGGACGGAAAATCAAGTTCATATGGAATGCAGGATTGCCCCTCCGGCAAATCGACAAGGCAAAGATCGCTTTTTCCCTCCCTTTCAATAGCTTGCAATGCTGGTCGCTAAATTGTGTGCATCAGGAATTTTTTTGCTGCACACTTGAATTTGTGTGCATCAATAAATAGTTTGCTGCACACAAAGAGAGGTTGCAGCATGGAAATTATCGCCCAAAGCCGCGCGGCCGTTGTGGCTTATCAAGATTTGCTCCGTCTTCACCTGGATGAGAAGGCGTCCAGCCTGGTTGGGACTGTAGAAGAACGGCAGCGAAACGGACGCACCTACCTGTATGACCGGTTTCGAATAGGAACCGAAATGAAGAGCCGGTATCTTGGAGAAGACAAACCGGAACTGCGCGCGCGCCTGAACCGCGCAGAAGCGCTGAAGGCTGAGTCAAAAGACAGACAAAAGCGAATGGCTACACTGGCCAAGACACTTCGAGCCGAAGGTTTCATCACTACAGATCGCGAGACCGGTTCGCTGCTTCTCGCATTTTCGAGAGCAGGAGTATTCAGACTTGGCGGCACACTCATCGGGACGTCTGCCTACGGTCTCTATCAGGGTGATCTGGGTGTGCGCATGGATTATGAGGAACTGGCCCAAACGGGCGATATTGATTTCGCCAGTTTCCAACGGCTTTCACTTGTTTTGCAAGACAAGGTGGAAGAGAGCCCTGCCGAAATACTCAAGATGCTCAAATTCGAACCTGTTCCCGGAATAACCGATCGGCAGGTCTGGAGATGGCGGCAAAGCAATTCCCAGGCAATGGTGGAGTTCCTGACGCCCGCTTTTGGCGACGAAAAGGTCAAGCCTCTGCCTGCACTGGGGGTAAGCGCACAGGCGCTCAACTACCTCAACTTTCTAATCGCAGACCCCCTGTATGCCGTTGCCCTCTACCGGTCCGGTGTTCTTGTTCAAATTCCGCGGCCCGAGCGCTTTGCGATCCACAAACTTATCGTGGCCGACCGCCGTCATGGTGGGCCTGATCGACTAAAGGCCAAGAAGGATCGCGCCCAAGCTGAGTTTCTTGTGACAGTTCTTTCCGAGGATCGTCCGGAAGAACTTGCGGAAGCCTATGAGGACGCACTGTCGCGCGGTCCCCGCTGGCGCGATCGTATCAACGCGAGTTTGAAACGCATGCCGGAAACCGAAGAACGACTCTCAGCACTTGTATGATGCTTTTCGCAGATGACGAGGATAGTGCTAACTTCCAACTTGACTAGTCAACTGGTCATATCTAGTCTGCCCTCATGCAAAGACCGAACGTCAAGCCGCGCTATCAGGTTCTGGCCGAGCTTCTCAGGAGCCGTATTCATGACGGCGACCTGATCCCGGGGGACCGTTTGCCCAGCGAGGCCGAGTTGTGCCTTGAGTTCGGTGTCAGCAGGGGAACGGTGGTCAAGGCCGTGGAGCAATTGGTGAGCGAGGGCATCGTCCACCGCCATCAGGGGTCGGGAAGCTTTGTTGCCAGGCCTTCCCTGCACAGGCGTGCAGGAGGTCTCCTGAGCTTCACCGAAGCGGCGGCCGGGGGTGGCCATCGCTCCTCACAGCAGCTTGTCGATTTGCGGGCGGCGACGCCCGAAGAAATCCGGGAATTCGATTGCGGCCAGCCGGCCGTGTCGCTGATCCGGTTGCGCCATGTCGACGACGTGCCGTGCGCGGTCCACCACTCTCTGGTGCCGTCGACGGTCGCGATGCGGATCCCGGCGTTGAACGGCGAAGCGCCCGAAGCGCTGAAGGATCCCGGCTTTTCGCTTTACCGTTCGTTCGAGGACATAGGTCTCGCCGCAGACGAAGCGCAGGAGCGCGTCACCACGCGGCTGGCCAATGACGAAGAGCGGCGTCTGCTCGGCCTTTCCGGCCCGGCTGCGGTCATGGTCGTTTTTCGCAAGAGCTTCGATCGCGACGGCCAGCTCATCGAGGCCGTCGAAGCCGTCTATCACGGAGACTACTACACTTACGACATGCGCCTTGTCCGGGGCAGGGACACACGTTCCTCATCCCCGGCCGGGCAAGTCGTGAGTCTGAAGACACGGATCGACAATTCCGACAATTGAAGAAGGGAACTGTGACATGAAGAAACTGTCTGCACTTGCAATCGGCGCCACAATGGCGCTTTCAGCCGCGGCGATGCCCGCGACGGCCCAGGATGTTGCGCCTGCCGCGCTCATCATTTCCCAAGGCGGTCTGGGCGATGGATCGTGGAACGACACCGCTTTTGAAGGTTTTGAAGCAGGGCTTGAAGCAACCGGCATTGAAGGTCGTCCGATCGAATCGAACGACGTCGCCGCGCAAGGTGAAGAAATCATGCGCCGCGCCGCCGACGCCGGCTTCGGCCTGGTGATCAGCCTGGAATGGATCCACGGCGAACCGATGGAAAAACTCGCCGTCGACTATCCGGACACCGACTGGGTGATCATGAACCAGACCCGCAAGGGCGACAATATCGCCTCCGTGGTGTTCGCCGAACATGAAGGGTCTTTTCTCGCCGGCGCGCTGGCCGCCCAGGTGACCACCGACACTTCCATCAAGGGCATAAACGCAGAACCGATCATCGGCGTGATCGCCGCAGTGAAATCGCCGGGCATCGACAAGTTCCTGGTCGGCTTCATCCAGGGCGCGATGGCCATCAATCCGGACATCGAGGTGAAGGTCGCCTATGCGGAATCCTTTGGCGACCCGGCCAAGGGCGAGCAGATGGCGAACGCCATGTTCGACGAGGGCGCCGACATTGTCTATCACGTCGCCGGAGGCACCGGCATCGGCGTTATCGAAGCTGCGAAGAACGCCGGCCACTACGCAATCGGCGTCGACACCGATCAGGACGGCATGGTGCCTGGCAGCGTGCTCACCAGCATGATCAAGCGCGTTGACGTCGCCGTCGACGAAATCGTCCAGGGCTATGCTGCCGGCGAGTTTCCCGGCGGCGAAGTGATGGATTTCGGCCTCGCCCAGAATGGCGTCGCGCTCTCCGACATGGAGTATACGAAGGACATCATCCCGGCCGAATATCTGGAGAAGGTCGAAGCCTTCAAGCAGGATATCATCGACGGCAAGATTGAAGTCTGGGACGTCTCTGCGCAGGGCTATCCGGACTTTTTCAAGTAAGATCGATGAAGGCGAATGATCGGGGCTTTAACTGCCCCGATCCTGTTTGACGAAGAGCAAATCCATGGCGGAAGCGGCGACGGCCCGCGCCGATGCGACAGTTCGGCTTGGCGCCCGAAACATCTCCAAATCCTACGGACCGGTGCGGGCGAACAGGGATATCTCCCTTTCCGTGGCGCCGGGCGAGATCCACGCGATCGTTGGTGAAAACGGCGCTGGCAAGTCGACGCTGATGCGCATTCTGCAGGGCATGGAGCATCCGGACAGCGGCGCGATCATCGTTGACGATCAGGAAGTTCGTTTCTCGCAGCCCCAGCAGGCTCTCGAAACAGGAATCGGCATGGTCCACCAGGAGTTCATGCTGGCGCCCGACCTGACCTTGCTTGAAAACCTGGTGCTCGGAGACGAGCCGGTTTCGCTCGCCGCCGGGCCGCTGTCGCGGATCGACTGGGCGCAAGCCCTGCAGTCCGGCGAGGAACTGGCGAAGAAAACGGGCGTGACAGTCGACTGGCGTCGCCGGGCCGGCGGAACGCCCGTCCATATCCAGCAGACCGTCGAGATCATCCGTCTGCTGCGCCGCGGGACACGCATTCTGATCCTTGACGAGCCGACCGCTGTGCTCGCGCCGCAACAGGTGGAAGACCTGTTCGTGCTGTTGAGAAATCTACGCGATGCGGGAACGACCATCCTCTTCATCAGCCACAAGTTGAAAGAGGTGGTGGCGCTTGCCGACCGCGTGACCGTGATCCGCCGCGGCGAGGTCTCCCATTCCGCCAATGTCGCCGAGACCGACAGCGACACGATCGCCCGCTACATCGTCGGGGGAAACGATACGTCGCTGATCGAAACGGGGCGCGCCTCCCGCAGCGGGACCGGAGACGGCGAGGTCGTGTTGAACGTGGCCGGGCTCGAAGCCCCGTCGCTTGAAAAATCACATCCATTGCACGACGTGTCGCTCTCGGTTCGCAAGGGCGAAATTGTCGGGCTGGCGGCCGTATCCGGCAACGGCCAGGACGAGTTGGTCGAATGCCTGGTGGGCCTGCGGTCCGCTTCGAAGGGCAGGGTGGAGCTGTTGGGCGGCAATGTCACCCACGCCACGAACGGTGAGCGACGGCGCAAGGGGATCGCCTATATCAGCGCCGACCGCCGACATGAGGGGCTCGCGACGCTCGCGCCAGTGGAAGACAATGTCGTGGCCGGCAGCCACGACCGGCCGCCAATCGGGAAAGGCATGTTCCTGAGCCTGAAGCAGAAGCGGCGTGTCGCGACCGAGCGGCTCGCCAGCGTCGATGTCCGCTACGGACGCCTGAGTGATCCGGTCTCCAGCCTTTCCGGCGGCAACCAGCAGCGGCTGGTCTTCGCCCGCGAAATCGCCTCCGATCCGAAAGTGATGGTGGTCTCGCAGCCGACACGCGGCGTCGATCTCAACGGTATTGCTGCGATTCACAACTTGTTGCTGCAGTTTCGCGACGACGGCGGCTCGGTTTTACTGGTTTCTGAGGAACTTGAGGAATTGCTTTATCTCTGCGACCGGATCGTCGTGATGGCTGCCGGGCGCATCGTGGGCGAGGCGCCGGTCAAGGGCACGGACATTGCCGAGATCGGCCGGATGATGGTGATACAGGGGCACGCCGATGGCTGACGCTTCCGTTGAATCACAATCTTCGGCGATGTCGCCAAGCCTATGGTTCGAAAAGGGTTTCGGGCTTGCCTTTCCCTTCATCGTGGCGCTTGTCGTCGCCGCTGTCATCCTGCTGGTGATCGGCGAGAACCCGATCGATATTTTCTCGCTCATGGCGAAAGAATCCTTCGGGTCGGAACGGCGCATCGCCGCGACGCTGTCCGCCGCCACGCCGCTGCTCTTCACCGCGGTTGCGACCGCCATCTGTTTCCGCACCGGGGTCTTCAATGTCGGTGTGGAAGGCGCGTTCGTCGTCGGCGGGATCGCTGCGGCCTTCATCGGTTTCAGCCTGCCGGCCGGCATGGGCTTTGCCATCATCCTTTGCGCGTTCGCCTTCGCCGCCCTTGTCGGCGCGATCTGGCTCTACATTCCGGGCGTATTGCTGGCGAAACTGCAGGTCGACGAGGTAGTCTCCACGCTCATGCTGAATTTCGTGGCCTTCGGCGTCACAGGCTACCTGGTCAACGGCCCTCTGCTTTCGGAAGTCTCCGGCAACAACGTCACGCCGCCAGTTCACGAAGCAGCCGAACTCACCCGGCTGATGCCGCCCTCGACGCTGCATGCCGGCTTCATTGTCGGCATCCTGGTCGTCATCGCCTACGCCGTCTGGACCCGCCGCACGCCGACCGGTTTTTCCGCCGCCATGGTGGGTTACAGCCAGCGCTTCTCCCGCGCGGTCGGCATTTCCGTGCCGGCGAGCATCATCCTCGTCATGGTGCTTTCCGGCGTCGTCGCCGGATTCGGAGGCGCCTCGCACGCGCTTGGCCAGCTTCACCGTTTCAGCGACGGCTTTTCCCCGGGCTACGGCTTTACAGGTATGGCTGTCGCGCTGCTCGGGCGCAATTCGGCGATCGGCATTGTGCTGGGCGCGATCCTGTTCGGAGCGCTGGCTTCAGCCGGCACGACGATCCAGCTCTTTTCCAACATCCCGCTCGATCTGGTGAATATCATTCAGGGCACGGTCATGATCTTCGCCGTCGTCGAGATCGGCCGGCTGCGCTTGCTCACGCGGAGGGCCGCTCCATGATCGTCGAACAGATCATCGCAGCCTCGATCGTCATGACGACGCCGATCCTGCTCGCCGCCATGGGCGGCCTCGTCAACAGGCAGGCCGGCATCGTCAATATTGCGCTCGACGCCAAGATGCTCACCGGCGCCTTCGTCGCCGTCGTCGTGTCGTCGGCGACCGGAAGCTGGCTTGTCGCCGTCATCGCGGCCGCGCTGGCGGGCGCCCTCGTCGGCTTGCTGTTCTCGCTGGTCATCACCCGCGCCAATGCGAACATGATCGTCGCCGGCCTTGGCCTCAACGTCTTCGTCGCGGGCTTCCTCGGCTTCATTCTGACATGGGTCTACAAATCCAGCGGCACGCTGAGGCTTCCCGACGTGCAATTGCTGCCGCATTTCCTGCCGGAGTCCGTTTCCGGCGTCCCAATCATAGGGCGAGCGCTTGCCGAGCTTGAACCTCTGACGGTTTTCGCATGGGCGACGGTCGCCGTGCTGCCGTTTCTGCTGGCAAGCACCAGGATCGGCCTCTGGGTCCGGGTGACGGGCAATGCTCCGCAGGTCGCGCGCTCCATGGGTCTGCCGCAGAAGTCGATCCAGGATTTCTCAACCAGCTTCGCTGGCTTCTACTCGGGCCTTGGCGGCGCGCATCTGGCGCTCGCCTCGATCGGTCTCTTCAACGAGGGGCTGACGGCGGGACGCGGCTTCATTGCGCTCGCAGCCTTCTATTTCGGTCGCGACCGGCCGGTGGCGACGGCCATGGTCTGCCTGCTCTTCGGCTTTCTGGAGGCGACCCAGATCCGCATGCAGACGGCCGGCCTGCCGCCCAAGCTCATCGGCACCATTCCCTATCTCATGGTTCTGGTGGCGCTGTGCATCGCCGGGTGGCGCGCGAGCCGCAGAAAGGCATTGGCATGACCAAGACCGCACTCATCGTGATCGACATGCAGAACTCGTTCCTGCATCCCGACGGCGAGAATACGTATCCGGACGCGCAATCCGTGGTTCCGAATATCCGGGCGCTGATCGAAAAGGCGAATGCGAATGGCGTCGTCGTCGTTCACGTCGCCGACCGGCACCGGGAAGGCTTCGAGGATTTCGAGGACAAGCGATTGCCGCGTCACTGTGTGACCGGCGGCTTCAACGCCGAATTCTTCGAGGGTTTCGGACCGTCGGGCGCCGCCGGCGAAATCGAGATCGTAAAGCGTCGCTTCAGCGCCTTCTTCGCCACTGAGCTTGCACTGTTCCTGAACGAACAGGGCGTCGAACGCGTCGTCATCTGCGGCGTTAAGACCAATGTCTGCGTGCGCGCCACCTCCCAGGACGCCTTTGCGCACGGGTTCGAAGTGGTGGTCGTCGGCGACGCGACCAATTCCAACCGCGAGCATCTCGCCAAGGCGTCGCTTGAGGATATCGACCGCTATCTCGGCAAGGTCGTCGACACGGCCGAAGCACTGGAGATGCTGGCATGACGCAGCTTGCCGTGACCGGGTATGCGAGCCTCGACTATCCGGTCGCCCTGTCGGGGCGCGCCGAAGGCAACGCCACCACGCATATCAAGTGGCGGTCCGCCGAGGACTGGCCGCGTCTTGGCGGTTGTCCCGCCTATGTCACAGCAGCGGCCGTCAGTCACGGGGTAACGGCTTCTCCGGTTTGCTGGACCGGCGCCAACCGCGAGGGCGATCTCTTCGTCTCTGCGCTGGAGAAGAAGGGCGTCAGCACAGCCGGCGTCGACAGGATCGAGGGCGAAAGAGCCCCGTCAGCCATGCTGATCTACCAGTCGGACGGCAGTTGCATCTGCCTCTATGATCCCGCCTTTGGCGGCGCTGAAAGGCTGACAGACGATCAGGCCGAGGTTGTCGCGGAAGCCGAAAACCTTTGCGTCACGGTTGGACCGGGGCATCTGATGGACGCCATTCTGGCGGCGCGCAACCCGCAAGGCCGATTGTCCTGGGTGCTGAAAAACGATCTCAACTGTTTCACGCCGGAGATTTGCCGCCGCCTGTCAGCCGATGCGGAAATCATTTTCTGCAACCGCCATGAACGCGGCCTTATCGCCGAGACGCGCGACGACGTGCTGATCGTCGAGACACAAGGCGCGGAAGGCGTCGTCGTCGAACGCTGCGGCGAGAGAACAGAAATCGCGGTCGAGCCCGTGTCGGCGCTCGACACGACCGGGGCGGGCGATACGTTCGCCGGCGGTTTTCTCGGCGCATGGAATTCCGGCGTCGACGATCCGGTTGAAGCCGCCCGTTGCGGCATTGCGGATGTCCGCACACTGCTTGTTGAAAGGTCAGGGGGAAAATTGGCATGAAGACGGCCTGGTATCTGGGTCACCGCCAGGATGCGGTGGAGAAAAGGGCCATTCTGGTCGGCGATCCCGACCGGGTCGACCGCCTTGCGAACAAGCTCGAAAATCCCCGGTTCCTGCCGGTCAGCCGCGGGCTGAAGACTGTCGTCGGCGACTATGACGGATACGGCGTGACGGTTGTCTCCTTCGGCATGGGCGCGCCGATCGCGACGATCGTGCTGCATGAACTCGCCGATCTCGGCGTCGACAAGTTCCTGAGGATCGGCACGGCCATGTATTTCCCGCCCGCGAAAGCCGGCGACTTCCTGGTGAGCGAAAACGCTATCGGCTTCGACGGCACGTCTCCAGCCTATGATGAGACGAATGATCCGGTTCTGGCCGATCCGGTGTTCGTGGCGCAGTTGAAGTCGGTCGCCGAAGACCTTGGCCAGACTGTCCATGCCGGTCTTTACGCCACGTTCGACGCCTTCTACCGGGACATGTTTGCCCTGGACGAAACGAGCCGCGATCGCGTGGGCGCCAATCGCCAGATGCTGGCCGACCGGGGCGTCATGGCGACGGACATGGAAACCTCCGCCTTGCTGACGGCGGCGAAGGTGCTCGGCGTATCCTGCGCGAGCCTCTGCCTTGGCACCGTGGATGCCATCACGCAGCAGAAACTCGGGGCCGAACCGCTGGCCGCCGGAGAGGACATGCTCTTCGATATCGCGCTCAAGGGCATTGCCTGAACATTCTGCGGCAACAACAAGAAAAGTAAGAGGAAATTGACATGACGGATATTGCCGGAAGCTATTTCGAAACGCTGATCGGCCGCCTGCAGACGGTCGCCGACACGCAAGGCGACGCAATCGAGGCAGCCGCCGAAATCTGCGCCGAAACGATCATGGATGACAGGCTGGTCTTCACCTTCGGCACCGGCCACGGCTCGTTCGCCGCCATGGAGATGTTTCCGCGCACCGGCACCGTCACCGGCTTCCGGCCGATCGTCGAGAGCACGATGATCTCGTTCCACCGGGTGCTGGGCGACGGCGGCGCGCGCCAGTACCGTTTCATCCACAGCAGGGAAGGATACGGAGACGCGATCCTGTCGTCGCACCAGCTTCTGGCCGGCGATGCGATGCTGATCTTTTCCCACTCCGGCCTCAATGCGGTTACGCTCGATATCGCCGTCGGCGCGAAGGAACGCGGCATGAAGGTCATCGGAGTGACGTCGGTGCCGCATTCCTCTTCGACCCCGTCGCGACACAGTTGCGGAAAGCGGCTCTACGAACTTGCCGACGTGGTGATCGACACCGGCGTTCCCAAGGGTGACGCAGGCCTTGAGATCGACGGCCTGGCGGGTCGGGTCGGGGCCACATCGACTTCGATCGCGATCGCCATCGGTCAAGCGATCAATGCGGCGACCGCTCAGAAGATGATGGACAAGGGTTACGAGCCTTTCATCATGGTCAGCCCCAACACCACCGAAAAGGCGGCTGCTGACGTGCAGAACGACCGCAATTACGCGGAACTCTGGCGCCGCCTCAAGATGCGATGAGGCATAGGAACATGGATCGCGGATTTTTCATCGACGGCCAATGGCTTGTGCCGGAAGGCAAGGAAACCTTCGTCATCAACGATCCCGCCACGGGAGAGAGGCTCGGTTCGACCCTGCTTGCCGATGGCGCTGTTGTCGGACAGGCGGTTGCAGCCGCTAAAAAGGTTGAGAAGAGCTTCGCCGCCATGCCGGCGGCCGAACGCGCGGCCATTCTGGTGCGCGCGGCCGAACTGATCGAAGCTCGGGTCGAGGACATGGCCCTGCTGCTGACGCGGGAGCAGGGCAAGCCAAAACCGGACAATCGGAAAGAAATCCTCTTCGGAGCAACGGTGCTGCGCTACTATGCCGGAGAGGCGACGCGGATCTTCGGTTCGCTCCGGCCTGCATCGGCGCCGGGCATCAAGAACGTCGTCTCCTATCATCCGGCCGGCGTCGCAGGCGCCATCGTGCCCTGGAACTATCCCGTCGATCTCTATTGCTGGAAAGTCGGGCCCGCGCTTGCAGCCGGCTGTCCGATTATCGTCAAGTCACCGCACGAGACGCCGCTGGCGATCGCGATGCTGGTCGATTGCCTGCACGAGGCGGGGTTGCCTGACGGGTGCCTTGCCGATGTGCCGGGTTACGGGCCGGTGGCCGGCGCCGCAATCGCCAGGCATCCGGAGATCCGGGTGATTTCGGCAACGGCCTCGATCGCCGCAGGTCAGGAGATCATGCGTAACGCGGCTGAGAACCTGAAAAGTGTTTGCCTTGAACTTGGCGGCCACGCGCCGTTCATCGTGCTGGCCGACGCAGATCTGGAGGCTGCGGCGCGCGCGGCCCATCGCCGGTCCTTTTCGAATATGGGTCAGATCTGCATCACGGTGAACCGGATCCTTGTCGACAGGCGCGTTCACAACGAATTCGCGACGATCCTCGCAGATCTCGCCGATCAGACGGAACTTGGCCACGGGGTAGAACCCGGCGTCGCATACGGGCCGGTGTTGAACCGTTCAGTCATCGAAAGGGTGGAAGCCCATCGACACGACGCCGTGATGCGTGGCGGCCGGGTGATAGCCGGCGGCTACGCGCCGACGGAGGGAGAGTTTGCGCGAGGTCATTTCTACAGGCCGACGGTGATCGACGATGCGCCGCTCGACAGCCTGCCGATGTGCGAGGAGACCTTCGGGCCGCTGGCGGCCATGACGGCCTTTGACAGCCATGCCCAGATGATCGAGATGGCCAACAGCCTCGAATACGGGCTGGCGGCCTACATGTACGGCGCCGATCTCGAACGGATGTGGACCATCGCCGACCGGCTGGAATTCGGCGGGATCGGCCTTAACGTCAATGATGTCAGCGAATTACAGGCGCCGTTTGGCGGCTGGAAGATGAGCGGCCTTGGCCGCGAACTCGGACCGGAAGGACTGGAAGCCTACCTGGAGACAAAATTCCTGAAGATGCGCGTTTCCGCCAGCCTCGACTGATTTTCGCCCCGTCGTCGGGATCGGCGGCCCGGCGCATGTCCCTGAACGAGACGTGATCAGAGTTGAGAGGTCTGCGCATTGCGGGCCCTCACACTTTGGCAAAGGATGGCGTCATTAATATGAGTCAAGGGAGGCGGTCATGCGCCGTTTGGTTTCGAGCATCTTTGCATTTTTCCTGGTGACTGCATTTGCGGGTCCGGTATCCGCAGGTCCCATCGAGGCGCGCGAAGGCTGGGTGATCATGGACACGTCCTACAGCTTCGCCGATCTCAACAGCCGTCTGGATCAGGCGATCATGGATGCAATGATGGGACTGGTGACGCAGGCAAGCGCCTCGCGCGGCGCCGAAAGCCGCGGCGTCACAATTCCGGGCAACCGCGTTGTTGGCGTCTATCGCAACGATTTCGCCGTCCGCATGCTGGAGGCGAGCCTTGCCGCCGGCATAGAGGCGCCGATCCGCTTCTACGTCACGGAAGGCGAGGACGGATCGACGCTCAGTTACAAGACGCCGACCTTCGTCTTCACTCCCTATTTCGACGAAGGCGGAGAGGCGCTGAAGACGCTTACAACCGAACTCGACGGTATCTTTGACAGCATCGCTGATCAGGCCGCCGGCGAGTGATTTTTTCGCGCCGCGGACGCGGCGCCTGCTGGATTGCGGATCGAGCCCGCAATGAGGGTGTGTTGAGAGATCTGCAGCTATCGGCAGGCGCGACATGTGGCGCGGATGTTGTCCGGAACAGTCTCTCTTCATTCCTCACGTCGCAGCCGCCAGCTCGAGGCTCCACTTGTTGTGTTCGGCGATGACCGGTTCCATTTCCATCGCCGTGATGCGGCCATCCTCGACGACTGCCCGGCCGTTGACAACCGTCGTGTGGGCGTTCTGCGGAGCGCAGAAGACGACGGCTGCGACCGGATCGTGCAGGCCGCCCGCATAGCCAATCGTATCGAGATTCAGCGTGAAGAAGTCGGCGCATTTTCCGGGTTCCAGCGACCCGATGTCGTCGCGCCCCAATACGCTGGCGCCGCCGATTGTCGCCAGTTCCAGCGCTTCACGAGCCGTCATCCATTCGTCTGCCCGTAACGGGTGCGACTGCGATAGCAGGAAATGCTTGCGCGGTCCTTCCGGCGGCAGCAGGCCGAGTTGCAGGCGGGCAAGCAGCATGGCCTGGCGGACTTCGGCGAGCATGTGCGAGGCGTCATTGCTTGCCGACCCGTCGACGCCGAGACCGACGCGGACGCCGGCGGCCATGTATTTCTTGACCGGCGCGATGCCCGAGCCGAGCCGCATGTTGGAGCAGGGGCAGTGGGCCGCTCCGCAACCGGTGCTCGCGAAGCGGGCGATCTCCTCGTCATCGACGTGGATCGCATGGGCGAACCAGACGTCGTCGCCCAGCCAGTCGAGATCGGCCATCCAGTCGACCGGCCGCTTGCCGAAGCGCTCCAGCGTGTAGCGCTCTTCGTCCAGCGTCTCGCAGAGATGGGTATGGAGCATCACCTTCTTGTCGCGCGCCAGGGCCGCCGTCTCCTTCAGCAGGTTCTCGGAAACGGAAAAGGGCGAGCAGGGGGCGAGCACGATGCGGGTCATCGCGCCGTGCGAAGCGTCGTGATAGCGATCGACCACGCGCACGCAGTCGCGCATGATATCGTCTTCGTCCTCCACGCATTCGTCCGGCGGCAGGCCGCCTTTGGATTGACCCAGCGACATCGAACCGCGGCTTGCATGAAAACGCACGCCGAGATCCTTCGCCGCCTCGATATGAACGTCGATCGAATTGCCGCTTTTGAAGAGGTAGGAGTGATCGAAAACCGTGGTGCAGCCGGAAAGCAACAGTTCCGCCATGCCGATCAGGCAGCTCATGCGCGAGGCGTCCGGATGGGTGCGCGCCCATATGCGGTAATGGACCTTCAGCCAGTCGAAGAGATTGTTGTTCTGGGCGGCGGGAAGATTGCGCGTAAGCGTCTGGTTGAGATGGTGGTGGGTGTTGACGAAGCCAGGCAGCACGATCTGATCGGTGGCGTCGATGACCTTGTCGGCTGTCTGCGGCAGATCTTCCGTGTTGCCGACCTGCCGGATGACGCCGTCTTCTGCGTAGAGGCCGCCATCCTCGATCTCGCGTCGTTCCCCGTCCATAGTCACAAGTATGCGGGCGTTCTTTACAAGCAACGTCGTCATGTCAATTCTGTCCAACCATGACGCAGAGCAGTTCGAACATGATCGAGACCGCAAGCCAGGCCGTGCCGCCCGCCTGATCGAAGGGCGGCGAGACCTCGACCAAATCGGCCCCGATGATATTGACCCCTTCCAGTTCGCGAACGACCTGCAGTGCCTGGAAGGAATTCGGGCCGCCGACCTCGGGCGTGCCGGTTCCGGGCGCAAAGGCCGGGTCGACGAAATCGATGTCATAGGAGACATAGGTCGGACCCGATCCGGCGATTTCACGCGCCTCGGCCATGACGTCCGGAATGCCGCGCTCGAAGAATTCCTCGATCGCGATGACCCTGACGCCGACGGATTTGGCGAAGTCGCGGTCTTCCATGTCGTAGGCCGTGCCGCGGACGCCAATCTGCACAACGCGTTGCGGATCGAGAAGTCCTTCCTCGACAGCGCGGCGAAACGGCGTTCCGTGCGTGTACATGCAGCCATTGAAATAGCTGTGGAAGAGATCGGTATGGCCGTCGAAATGGATCATGCCGACCGGACCGTCGGACGCCAGACCGCGCAGGATCGGCAGCGAGCACAGATGGTCGCCGCCGGCTGTCAGCGGCCGGACTCCAGCGTCCCTGACCTTCGAATAGAAGGTCGTGAAGCGATCGAGGCTGTCCATGACATCGGCCGGATTGGGCGCAACGTCGCCCAGGTCGGCGCAGTTCACCGCCTCGAAAGGACGAACGCCGGTTGCACCGTTCTGTGCGCGTATCATCGTCGAGAGGTCGCGCAATTGTCGGGGACCATGTCTGGGGCCAGGCCGATTGGTGGTCCCGCCGTCCCAAGGCGCGCCGACGAGGCCAATCTGGACGTTGGCGATCTCCGGATCGTCGAGCGTGATGTGCGGCAATCGCATGAATGTCGGCACGCCTGCAAAGCGGGGCAGATCGAAACCGGACACCGGCTGGAACCGGCTTGTGCTCATGAAGAACCTCGTCGAAGGGCCGAATGATCTCTCACCATGTCACAGCCGGCCGCAAGATTGAAGCGTCGGCTTTTTCCGCTACTCCGGCTTTTTACCGCGGATGATGTCATCGACGCCCTCGTCGACGATATCGGCGTAAGATTGCATGTGCGTCGCAAAGACCTCGGCGATCTTCAGCGGATCATCCTCGTCGTTTTCCGCAGCGCAGACTTCACGCAGCGCGTCCGAGAGCGACTTGTTGATATGGGCGTTGATCTGCAGAAAGCGGGTCACGCGCAGGACGTCCTCCATCGTCAACTCACCCATCCTGCGCTGCCCGACTTTGCTGATCTGTCCATAGACAGCTTCGGCGAGTTGATTGGCCCGTTCCGTGGATTCGATAAAGACCTTTCGCCGGTCTTCCGTGTCCCGGATGCGGCGCAGATATCCGGCCTGTTCCAGCCGATCGACGACGGTTGTCACGGCGCCGGTGGTCAATCCGCTCATACGGGCGAGATCTCCGGCGGTGATCCGTCCCAGCCGATGAATGATGTCCAGACAACGTGAATCCGTCCTGTTGATCCGCAACAGCGTGGAGAACGCTTCGTCCATCATGTCCGAGGCGTTCTGGCTGACCCGCAACGCTTCGACCATTTCCGCAACGGCCGACTCTTTATCTCTTGACGAAAAAGTATTTTGATTCATAAGATATATGAATATCAAGATAATCAGGAATCGTCAAGATGCTGGAAGCTGCCAAAGATCAGGCGATCATCGCCCGCGGCCTGAAACGAAGCTACAAGACCCGCACCGAAACCGTGGACGCGGTTCAGGGCATCGATCTGACCGTTGGCAAAGGCGAGATTGTCGGCTTCCTTGGTCCCAATGGCGCCGGAAAGACGACGACGCTGAAGATGCTGTGCACGCTGCTGGAGCCGACAGACGGTGAGGCCATGGTCGCCGGATGCGATCTGCGGCGCGATGCGAGAGGCGTCAAGAGACGGATCGGCTATGTCGCCCAGGGCGGAACGACCATGAGCGAGGCGAAGGTCAGCCTCGAAATCGTTTCCCAGGCGCAACTTTACGGTCTCAGCAGGCAGGAAGGCGAAAGGCGGGGAAAAGAGTTGCTCAAGGCGCTCGACCTCGACGGGATATGGGATCGCGCCTGCGGTTCGCTGTCCGGGGGGCAGCGCCGCCGCCTCGACATTGTCATGGGCCTGATCCACGAGCCGGAACTCGTCTTTCTCGATGAGCCGTCGACCGGCCTCGACCCGCAGGCGCGCGCCAATCTCTGGAACCATATCCGCAGTCTGCGCGACCAATTCGGGACCACTGTTTTTCTCACGACCCACTACATGGACGAAGCGGACGCCCTGTCCGACCGGCTGTTGATCATCGATCATGGGCGGATCGTTGGGGAAGGCGCGTCGGCAGAACTCAAGGAACGTTTGTCCGGGGACGCGATCACCTTGACGCTCAGGACATCCGAAGACGCAACGAAGTCGCAAGAAACGGCCGTGGCGCTGGAAAACGCCGCCAATGTAGTATGCGAGGGCAATGTGGTTCATTTCCGCGCTCCCAATGGCGCGTCTGTCTTGCCGGGCCTGCTGCGCAAGCTGACGGATCTCGATATCGAGCCCATCGGCGTGGAGATCGCGCGCCCGACTCTCGAGGACGTCTTTCTCAACCTCACCGGTCGCTCGCTGCGCGACTGAATTGACTGGAGCAAAGTCATGAGTTTTTTTCGGGACACATTCATCATCTTCAGGCGAGCCACGCTTCTGTCCCTTCAAAATCCCGCCTGGGTGATCATCGGGCTGATGCAGCCCATCCTTTACCTTGTGCTGTTCGGTCCACTGCTTCTGCGCATGACCAGTGTTCCGGGCTTTCCTCCTGGCAACGCCTGGCAGGTCTTCGTGCCGGGACTGCTGGTGCAGCTCGGGATATTCGGCGGGTCCTTCGTCGGCTTCGCCATCATCAACGAATGGCGCAGCGGCGTCATCGACCGGATGATGGTCACGCCCGCCCATCGCGTCTCGCTCATCGCCGGCCGCGTGCTGCGCGACGTGATGGTGCTGATGGTTCAGGCAATCGTTCTCGTACTTGCCGCCATGCTGTTCGGTCTGCGTATTCCATTCGGCGCGCTGTTGCTCGCGCTGGCGCTGGTGGCCATGCTCGGCGCGTCGTTCTCGTCGCTCTCCTACGCCGCCGGCCTGTCGATGAAGTCCGAGGACGCCTTCGCTCCGCTCATCAACACCTTCGCGCTGCCGGTGCTTCTGCTTTCCGGCATCCTGCTGCCGATGAGCATGGCGCCGGCCTGGCTGCGATACGTGTCCGACGTCAACCCGTTCAAGCACATGGTCGAGGCGCTGCGCGCGGTATTTCGCGGCGAAATCTTCACCTTCATCGTGCCGTTTGGCTTCGGGCTGTCCCTTGCGCTGGTGCTGATCAGCCTGTGGACCGGCGCGCGCGTTTTCCGCAACCAGACCCGGTAATTCGCCTGTTCTTGTCTTTCGCCACTTTCGGGGTTGATCGCCAGCCGCTAAAGAACTGGCGAACTCAATCAAGCGGAGCGGTATTTATGGCAACGGCGCAACTCAACGACATCTCGCTCTACTACGAGGAACATGGCGAGGGCGAGCCGTTGCTGCTTGTCGCCGGGCTTTCGAGCGACAGTCAGAGCTGGTTGCCTGTCATTGAACCGCTGTCGGCGCATTACCGGCTGATCCTGCCGGACAATCGAATGGTTGGCCGCACCGAACCGAAAACCGTCGAGACCGGGATAGGCGTCATGGCGGACGATGTCGTGACCCTGATGGACGAACTCGGCATAGAGAAAGCCCATATTGTCGGCCACTCGATGGGCGGCGCGGTATCCCTTGATCTGGCGGCGCGGTACCCTGAGAGGATCGAGAAGCTCGTGATCCTGTGTTCCGGTCCGATCAGGACGGCAAGAAACATATCCCTTGTCGACACCCTGATTCGCCAGCGCGAAGAAGGCGTCTCGGACGATACCTGGTTCCGTTCTTTCTTCTATTGGTTGTTCTCGCCCGGCTTCTTCGAGGACGAAGCCGCAGTCAGTTCGGCGGTGGAGATGGCAAAGACCTATCCATGGCGGCAGCCAATCGAGGCGATGCGAAAGCAACAACAGGCAATCGCAGCCTACCAGGCCGGCGACGTGATTGCGCGGATCAAGGCGCCGACGCTGGGCGTTGCAGGCGGCAACGACCTGATGATACCCCCGGACGACATGCGTGTGGTTCTTTCAGGCGTCGCCGATTTCCGTTTCGAAGTGATCGAGAATGCCGCGCATTCCATTCACTGGGAAGCGCCGGAGGCGGTGGTCGAGCATGTCTTGTCTTTTCTTGGCGAACAGCGGTAGGAACTAGCGCGCCGCCCACAAGGCGCCGCGCTCGAAGATTGTGCGCATCTCGGGCACGTTGAACTCATCGGCGACGTGACCAAGCGCGCTGTAGAAGACGCGTCCCTTGCCGTATCGCCGCTTCCAGACGACCGGCATGTCGACGCCCTTGACGTCTTCGCAGTAGGTTCCGTCGAAGCGGGTTGTGGCAAGCACTTCGTTGACCGGGTCGACATGCAGGTAATATTGCTCCGAGCGATAGGCAAAGTCTGTTACGCCTTCCATGATCGGATCATCCGGCCGGGTGATCTCTATCCTGTAATCGATGATGTCGCCGGGGTGCGCGACCCATTGGCCGCCGGTCATGAACTGGTATTCGGGCTCCTTGCGAAACGCGTCGCACATCGTGCCGTGAAATCCGGCAAGCCCTGTTCCGCCCTTGATCGCGCCGAGGAGTCCGGAGAGCGCCTCGCGGCCTATCTCCGACTGGGTGATCACAGGTACGATCAGCGAATGCTCGCCGACATCCGGCGATGCGAAGGCTTCCGTGGTGTCGGAAAACGTTACGTCGAAACCGTGGCCTTCAAGCATGGACTTGACGACTGTGGCGCTTTGCAGGGGCGTGTGGCCTTCCCATCCGCCCCAGACGATCAATGCTGTTCGGTTGGCCAGATTGCCCTCCCTGGTCCTTCTCTTCCATTCCGTTGCAACCGCTAACGCAGAGTGGAGGGTTGTTCAACCAGCAATCGAGTGAGCGCTTGAAGGTTTCGACGTCTTTTTCCGAGAAGCATCTTCTTTCATCAACAGGTCATCCAGCGTAAAACCTCACACTGATTCAGAAGTTGAAAGCGCCTTGCCAAGTGATTCAAAACTATTGAGAAAGAAAAACTTCTCACAACCAGAAACATTCGTGATCCTTAATCCGGCGGCCGGCAGAGGCAAGGCTGCGCGGGTGTGGTCGGAAGTCGAGAGTGACATGCGCGCCGCCATCGGCGAATTCGGTTTTCGGGCGACGAAGAGCGGCGCTGACATCAAGGTGGTGGCGTCGGAAGCCTTGAAAGACGGATACAGGCGCATTGTCGGCGTCGGCGGCGACGGGACGATGGGCTTGTTGATGAACGCCATCATGGCGAATGGCGACGTGCCGCCATCCGACGTCGTGATGGGCCAGATACCGTGCGGGACTGTGAACGTCGTCGCCAATTGCCTGGGCCTTTCAACGCCCCGGCAGGCCGTGGAAGCCCTCGCCGGCAACAGTGTGAAACCGGTTGACGTGATGCGGCTTGACGCCGCAGGCGGCGGCGATAACGCCGCGCGGCACGGGTTCGTCATCGTTTCCGTCGGTCTGCCGGTCGAGGCGAGCAAGCTGACTGCAAGGATGCCGTTCGTGAAGCTTCTCGGCGGCGCGTCCTACGTTCTGGCCGGCGTCCTGTCGGTGCTCGGCGGGCGTCCCCGTCAATTTGATTTTTTCGCAGACGCTGCTCCGCCGTCCACCGTCAGGGCCTGGGGATATTTCGTTTGCAACTTTCCCGGTCTTGCAGGCGAGATCAGTTTCGCGCCAGAGGCGCAATTCGACGACGGACTGCTGGATTGCGTGGAAGTCGGCCCTGTTTCGAGAGGCCGCATGCTGGCGCAAATCCTGCCCGCCATGAAGGATGGAAGCTATGTCCGCAAAGCCGGCATGCGGGTGACGCAGGGAAGGGTGTTTCGCATCGAAACGCCGGCGCCCATGCAGATCGAGATCGACGGCGAACCGGCCGGCGTCACGCCGGCGACAGTCAGCGTCGTTCCGGGCGCAATCAACATGATTTTTGCGGATCAGTGAGTATTGGTTAAAGTTTTAATTGAAGCTGACTAAAAAGTTGGAAGCATTTTATACAAATAAGTGAATACTTTTAAATATTGATTTTAAACAATAAAAATGATTTTTCTCTCGAAGAACACACAGTTATTCGGGTGATTTACTTTGTTGGATATTGCTATCATCGGAGCCGGCTGGTCCGGTCTCTATGCCGGCCGATATGCGCGAAAACACGGTCTCAGCTTCACCATTCTCGAACGTCGCGAGGATCTTGGCGGCGTCTGGAACTTCACCGAAGATCGCGATGTCGTCACAACCATGTCGACCACGGTGTCGACCTCTTCGCGCACCATGACCGAAGCTTCGGATTTTCCGATGCCGGAGAATGTCGGTCACTTTTTCCGCTGGAGTGACGCGCTGGAATATCTCAACGCCTATGCGGACGAATTCCGACTGCGCGAACACCTGGAGTTTGGCGCAAGCGTTATCCGGACAGAGCGGGACGACGACGGCTGGACCGTCTCCTACGAACAGAAATCCGCCGACGGCGCGATTCTCACGCGGCGCCTGCGCGCGAAGCGGCTGGCGGTCTGCACCGGCGTGCACAGTCGCAAAAGGCTTGCCAGCGGTCCGATCGCGTCGTTCGGAGGCGAGTTGATCCACTCCGGCGACATCAAGGCGGTTCGCGACATGAACATCACTGCCGCCGACCACGTGATTGTCTACGGCGGCGGCGAAACCGCATCGGACATGATCGACGAACTGGCGAAGACCAGGGCGCGCGTCACCTGGGCGATCAGCGGCGGACAGCATTTCTATCGCAGGACGGCGGTCGACGAACGTCTTCCCGCCGGCGTCTTCGACCGGCATACGAGCGCGCTCGACATCAACATCACCACGATGCACAGGGTGCTGAGCAATATTCCGGATCGCCAGCCGGGCATTCGCGTTCTGACGAACCTTTTGTGCACCGGTTCGCTGATGGGTTACCAGGGGCACGGCGTGCCCGAATGGAGCAATGACATTCCGACGGGCCACGCCTTCTTCAACAAGGCCGGCCATTCGGTCGAGTTCGTACGATCGGGCAGGGTGGAGGCAGCCGGAGCGATCACCGAAACACAAGGCAATCGCGTCACCTTCGAAAGCGGAGAGAGCGTCGAGGCGACGCGCATCATCTACTGTTTCGGATACCAGCCGTCCTTTCCATTCTTGCCGGAGGCCTATCGGGAGCGTGATCCTTCGCGCCTGCTGCAACTGATCTTCGACCCTGTCGATCCGACGCTCGCCTTTTTCGGTTTGGCGCGTCCGACCTGGTCGTCGCTTCCCTTCATGACGGAGTTGCAGTGCGGCTACGCTTTCAAGGTGTTCGCAGGCGAAATCACACTGCCCGAGACGATTGAGGAGCGTGTGCGACAGGCGGACGCGTTTTGCGACATGCGCGCGAAACATTTTCCGAAAACGCGGCTCAACACGCTCGTCGATCCCGTCCAGTACTACGAGAGTTTCGTGAAACTGGAACGTAATCCGGTGTTTACGCTTCGCCGCTTTCTGCGCGCGCCCTGGCGGACGATCAAGCTTGCGACCGTGCCGATCTCGCCGCGTCTCAGCCGGTGTCGCGACGATGCGGATCTGGAAGGAATCGAGCCGATGACGACGCCGCCGATCGGCCGGGCGCTGCGGTATCTCGAGTGCTCGAACGCGCTGTCCTACGTCACGTTGTGTGTGCTGATCATTCCGCTGAGCAGGCTGCTGAGGATCGATGAAATCGCCGACTGGTTAGGTCGCCGGAAGCTCGCAAGGGGCCAAATCGTTGGCTATGCGGGGCCGAAAAGAAGCGGCTTTGCTTCTGGGCCGCGACCAGAGCTTGAACACGGGCGCTCATAGAGCAAGTCTGCTAGCGGAACAGGAACGCGTCGAGCGACCAGCGACCGGCGCCGAAGGCCGCCAGCGCCAGGAAGCCGCCGGCGATCGCCATGTCCTTGTAAAGCTGGATGACGGCCATCGGATCGCCTGAGCCGGCGTGGAAGAGGACGGCCGTCGTCAGGCAGAACCCGGCGAGCGCGAGCGACGCCAGTCGCGTCAACAGTCCGACGGCGACAAACAGGCCGCCGCCGAACTCGGCGATGATGGCGAGCGGCAGCAGACTGCGGCTGACGCCGCTCGCCTCCATATAGTCGCCAACGCCGCCGTAATCGACGATCGCCACATACCCGTCATAGATGAAAATCCAGGCGATCAGCAGCCGCGCCGCAAGCGCGGCGATTGGCTGGAACCGGTCGATCCATGGCTGCATCCTGGAGATTGCTCCCTGTCTCTTTGTCGGTGCGCAGAAATGTATCACCCGGTTGCAGAGCTGCAAGTTCGTTGTGACGGCAGCCGCAAAACGCGACTGGTCCCCTGCCTTTGTTTTGTTTGGCGCTCCATCAGCGAACCCGGACAATTTAGGTATTGATTCGGAGAGTCTGGAACTGTTCCAAAAAAATTCATATAAGGAATCGTTAATATAAGATTTCCGATGTTCGCGCGCGTATGGACCTCGGTAACCTTTGGGCGATGACAAGAAAGACCTGGGAGGAGACCGGCCAGTGCTTGCGAAACGGACAGTCGGAGACGGTAGCGGTTCATGAATGAGATCCGACACAAGGTAGAGCTTTCGGCTCATGTGTCCGACGAGGTGCGCAAGACCACCTGTTACATGTGCGCCTGCCGTTGCGGCGTCAACGTGCATATCAGGCAGGGCGAGGACGGGACGCCGCGCATCCGGTATATCGAGGGCAATCGGGACCATCCAATCAATAAGGGCGTGTTGTGCGCCAAGGGATCGGCCGGGATCATGCAGCATTATTCGCCGGCGCGACTGATGAAACCGCTGTTGCGCACCGGCGAGCGGGGCAGCGGCGAGTTCAAGGAAATCGAATGGGACGAGGCGTTGACGGTGGCCGCCGACTGGCTTGCCGATATCCGACATCGCGATCCGAGAAAACTTGCTTTTTTCACAGGCCGCGACCAGAGCCAGTCGCTGACAGGCTGGTGGGCGCAGCAATTCGGCACGCCCAATTTTGCCGCGCATGGCGGCTTCTGCTCGGTCAATATGGCGGCCGGCGGCATTTACACATTCGGCGGCGCCTTCTGGGAATTCGGATCGCCCGACTGGGAAAAGACCGAATACTTCATGATCTTCGGGGTCGCGGAGGACCACGATTCCAATCCGATCAAGATGGGGCTCGGCAAGCTGAAGGCGCGCGGAGTCAAGATCGTCGGCGTCAATCCGGTGCGCACCGGCTACAACGCCATCGCCGACGAGTGGGTGGGCGTCACGCCCGGCACGGACGGGTTGTTCATCCTGTCGCTGATCCACGAACTTCTGAGGCTTGGCAAGGTCGATCTCGACTACCTGCTTCGCTACACCAACGCGCCCTGGCTGGTGATCGACGACGAGGGGGCGGCCGATCACGGGCTCTTTGCGCGCGATGAGAACGGCGATCCGCTGGTCTTCGACCGCGAGTCCGCCAGCGTTGTGTCCTGCAAGAACGGCGCGCCGCTCAAGGCGGCGTTGAAAGGCGCAGTCACGCTGCCCGATGGACGTTCCGCGCGGCCCGTTTTCGAGCTGCTGGCGCGCAAATATCTCGACGCGCGCTATGCGCCCTCGGCGGTGGAGAGCGAGACCGGGGTTTCCGCGGCGCAGATCCGCCGCATAGCAGCCGAGATCGCCGAGGCCGCCTTCGAGCGCGAAGTGGTGGTGGAGCAGCCTTGGACGGACATGAAGGGCGAGCGGCATGAGCGGATGATCGGCCGGCCGGTCTCCTTCCACGCCATGCGCGGGATCTCTGCACACTCGAACGGCTTCCAGACCTGCCGGGCGCTGCATCTGTTGCAGATCCTGATCGGCTCGATCGACAGCCCGGGCGGCTTCCGTTTCAAGCCGCCGTATCCGAGGCCCGTGGCGGCGCAGCCGAAACCGCACGGCGGCTGCAAGCCGGACGAACCGCTGCCGGGGCCGCATCTCGGCTTCCTGCGCGGGCCGGAGGACCTGCTGCTGGAGGCGGACGGGACGACGCCGCAGCGTATCGACAAGGCGTTCAGCTGGGACGCGCCGATGTCGTCGCACGGGCTGATGCATATGGTCATCTCCAACGCGCACGCCGGCGACCCGTATCCGGTTGACGTGCTGTTCATGTACATGGCGAACATGGCGTGGAACTCGTCGATGAACTCGTCGGGCGTCATGGACATGCTGACGGACAAGGACGAAAACGGCGACTATCGCATTCCGAAGATCATTTATTCCGACGCCTACGATTCCGAGATGGTCGCCTACGCCGACCTGGTGCTGCCCGACACGACGTACCTGGAGCGGCACGACTGCATCTCGCTTCTCGACCGGCCGATCTCCGAGCCGGACGCGCTGGCCGACGCGATACGCTGGCCGGTGGTGGAGCCGCAGACCCAGGCCGAGGGCCGGGACGTGCGCGGTTTCCAGTCGGTGCTGCTCGATCTCGGGGCGCGGCTGAAACTGCCGGGCATGATCGACGGGAACGGCGAACCGCTTTACGCGGACTACGCCGACTACATGGTCAACCACCAGAGGAAGCCCGGCGTCGGACCGCTGGCCGGCTGGCGCGGCGAGGATGGCTCGGAAGCAGGACGCGGCGCGCCCAATCCGGACCAGCTTAAGCGGTATATCGACAATGGCGGTTTCTTTGAAAAGCATGTGCCGGAGGAAGCGCGCTACTTCAAGCACGCCAACCGCGCCTGGAGCGACTGGGCGATCGCGATGGGGTTGCAGGACGTGGCGGTCGACAATGTCTTCCAGCTCTATCTCGAACCGCTTCGCAAGTTCCAGCTTGCAGCGGAAGGCCATGGAGAGCGTCAGCCGCCGGACACCCATCGCAAGCGGATCCGCGAAACCTTCGACCCGCTGCCGCTGTGGTATCCGCCGTTCGAGGGCGCGGGCGTCGACGTGAGCGATTATCCCTACCACGCGATCACGCAACGGCCGGCGGCGATGTATCATTCCTGGGGTTCACAGAACGCCTGGCTGCGACAGATCCACGGCGCGAATGTGCTCTACGTACCGGGACCGGTCTGCGACGCAGCCGGACTGCGCGACGGCGACTGGGCCTGGGTGATCTCGCATCACAGCCGCATCAAGGTTCCCGTTCGGCGTATGGAGGCGGTCAACGGGAAGACGCTGTGGACCTGGAACGCAATCGGCAAGCGCTCCGGCGCCTGGACGCTGGACGACAACGCGCCGGAGGCTAGACAAGGCTTCCTGCTCAATCACCTGATCCACGAATTGCTGCCGCAGGCCGCCGACGGCTATCGCTGGTCGAATTCCGATCCGATTACCGGCCAGGCCGCATGGTTTGACCTCAGAATTCGCATCGAAAAGGCCGAGGCCGGCGACAACCCGGTGACGCTGCCGCAATTCCCGCCCCAGAAGGATCCGTTGCCTGAACCGCCGACGGTCGTCGCCTACGGCAAGGAGTGGGGAGAGGGCGAATGACCTCGCTTCCGACAAGCACCGAGCGCAGCCTCGGCCTCGTTATCGATCTCGACACCTGCGTCGGCTGTCACGCCTGCGTCGTCAACTGCAAGGAATGGAACACCGGCGGCTACGGCGCTCCGCTGGCGGACCTTGACCCCTATGGCGACGAACCGGTCGGTTCCTGGCTCAATCGCATCCACACGTTCGAGGTGACGCCCGAGGACGCGCCGGCCTCTATCGTGCATTTCCCGAAATCCTGCCTGCACTGTTCGGACGCGCCTTGCGTGACGGTGTGCCCGACCGGCGCGAGCTACAAGCGCTCGGAAGACGGGATCGTTCTGGTGGACGAATCCATGTGTATCGGCTGCGGTCTCTGCGCCTGGGCCTGCCCGTACGGCGCGCGTGAGATGGACCCGGTCGAGAACGTGATGAAGAAATGCACGCTCTGTGTCGACCGGATCTACAACGACAATCTGCCGGAGGAGGACCGGACGCCGGCCTGTGTCAGGACCTGCCCGGCCGGCGCCCGTCATTTCGGCGACTTTTCGGACCCTGAATCGAATGTGTCCAAGCTCGTGGCGGATCGCGGCGGCTTCGACCTGATGCCGGAAATGGGCACGGCGCCTGTCAACAAGTATCTGCCGCCGCGACCGAAGACGGCGACGGAAGGCTGTGGCGCGTCCGCAGCCACGCAGGACGAGACGGCGAACGCCACGGGCTTTCTCGGCTGGCTCGACCGCGCTCTGGAAAGGCTTGGCTGATGCATCCCGCGATATCGGTCATATTCTTTACAGTAACCTCCGGCGCCGGTTTCGGCCTGATCGCGATGCTCGGGATCGGCATGCCGACGCCGCAGGGACCGCTGGCGGCGTTTCTGATCTCGTTGCTGGCCGGCGGCCTTGCTGTGGCGGGGCTGATTTCCTCGACCTTTCATCTCGGCCATCCGGAACGGGCCTGGCGAGCCTTTTCCCAATGGCGCTCGTCGTGGCTGTCGCGCGAAGGCGTGCTGGCGGTGGCGACGCTGTGCCTGTTCGGCGTCTATGTCCTGTTCTGGCTTTTCGCCGGTGACCGGCCGTTGTGGCTCGGCGTTCCGATCGCGATCCTGGCGATCGTCACGGTGATCGCCACGGCGATGATCTATGCGCAACTGCGGACTGTGCCGCACTGGAATTCCATCCTGACGCCGCTCGTCTATGTCGGCTTCGCCATCGCCAGCGGCTATGTGGCGGCGTCGGCGCTGAACCCGGAAACGAATTCTTCGGATCGCGCGACGATCGCCGGGATCGCCTGCCTGATGCTCATCGTCGCCTGGGCGCTGAAGCTGTCCTGGTGGCACAGAGCCGGCAGAACCTCGCTGGAGGCTGCGGGTTCGACGCCGGAAACGGCGACGGGGCTCGGCGCGATCGGTCGGGTGCGATTACTAGAAAGCCCGCATTCCGGGGAAAACTACCTGACGCGGGAAATGGTCCACGTCATCGGGCGCAAGCATGCGGCGAAGCTGCGGGCAATCGCCCTGACGACGGGATTTGCAGCTCCGCTTCTGATCTCGCTGGCCGTGGCGATCAGCGGCGGTCCGCTTGCCTTGCTGGCGGTCGCCTTCGTGTGTCTCATCGCCGGGCTCTTTGTCGAGCGCTGGCTGTTTTTCGCCGAAGCCCGGCACGCCGTATCGCTTTACTACGGCCGGTAAAGCAGCCGTTTGGAGACCGAAAACCGGCGTCAACCAAATTTCACTTTTCGGCTTTAAAGCGCTGTATCTTTCGCTATGATTGCGCCAACTTTTCGCGCCCTGCGCGGAAGGGAACCCGTGTCAATCGGATCAAGGGCCGGATAAACCGGTCTGCAATTTGGGAGAATAATCAATGATGCCAACACTCAAAATGGCGCTTGCCACCGGCGTCGCGCTCGCCTGCCTTTCCGGCGCAGCGACGGCCGCCGACGTCAAGTTCGGCTTTCTCGGCGGTGTGACCGGTCCGATCGAAAGCCTGACGCCGCCGATCATCGACGGCGCCAATCTGGCGCTCAAGAACGTCAACGACAATGGTGGCCTGATGGACGGCAAGACCATCGAGTTGATCGTCGGCGACACGACCTGCGCCGACGCCACCAAAGCCGCCGACGCGGCCGACCGCGTGGTCAATGTCGACAAAGTTTCCGCGATCGTCGGCGCGCTGTGCTCGGGCGCAACGATCTCCGCCGCCAACAACGCCGGCATTCCGGGCGGCGTGGCGATGATCTCTCCGGCCTCGACCTCGCCGGCGCTGACCACGCTGGACGACAAGGACCTGGTGTTCCGTACAGCGACTTCCGACGCCTTCCAGGGCGGCGTTCTGGCGCGCGTCGTCAAGTCCGCCGGACAGGACAACGTCGCCGTGACCTATGTCAACAACGACTACGGCAAGGGATTCGCCGAAGCCTTCGTCGCAGCCTTTGAAGCGGAAGGCGGCACGGTGACCGATTCCCAGGCGCATGAAGACGGCAAGGCCGACTACCGCGCCGAAATCGGCTCGCTTTCCTCCTCCGGCGCCGACGCGCTGGTGATCCTCGCCTATGGCGACGGCTCCGGCCAGACGATCCTGCGCCAGGCGTTGGAAGGCGGCGACTTCCCGATCTTCTACGGCGGCGACGGCATGGTCTCGCAGGCGATGGCCGACAACGTTCCGGCCGCCACCGGCAAGATCCTCATGACCCGTCCGGGCACCCCGGACCTGCCTGGCTCCGACGCCTTCAACGTACTTGCGTCGGAAGCCGGCGTGCAGGCTGACGGCACCTTCGTGGCCAACGGCTATGACGCCGCCTTCATCCTGGCGCTGGCCGCTGAAAAGGCCGGCAGCACCGACCGCGCGGCGATCGCCGGCGCAATCCGCGACGTGGCCAACGCTCCCGGCGAAGTGATCCTTCCCGGCGAATGGGCAAAGGCCAAGGAACTGATCGCAGCAGGCACCGACATCAACTATGAAGGCGCCGCCGGCTCGCAGGATTTCGACGCGAACGGCGACGTTCCCGGCGTCTACGTGACCACTGCCATCGAAGACGGCAAGATCATGAACACCGGCATGGCGAAGTAATTTCGCTCCACCAGTGACGCATCGAAGGCCCGGAGCGATCCGGGCCTTTTTTGTGGCTGCGATGAATCTTCTTGACAATAGGTCAGTATTATTGACCTATTGCGTCGAGGAGAACGATCATGTCAGACGCAGCACTTCTTGCGCGCGCGCCGCGCCTTGCCCGTCGCGCATCCCGGATGCAGGCCTCGGAGATTCGCGAGTTGCTCAAGATCATCGAGCAGCCGGGCGTGATTTCGTTCGCCGGCGGCATTCCGGACCCGGCCCTGTTTCCGGTCGATGCGATCCGTCAGCACTATTCCGATATCCTGTCCGACCCGGCGTCCGCCGGCAAAGCGCTGCAATATTCGGTCAGCGAGGGCGATGCGGATCTGCGCGACCGGATTGTCGACCACATGCGCGCGCGCGGCGTGAGATGCGACCGCGACAATATCCTGATCACCAGCGGCTCCCAGCAGGCGCTGGAGTTCACCGCCAAGCTTTTCCTGTCGCCGGGCGACACGGCCCTTGTGACCGCGCCCACCTATCTCGGCGCGTTGCAGGCCTTTGCGGCGAGCGAGCCGGTCTTCCAGGACCTCGATATGGCCGATATCGAAGCGACGGCGGCGCAGTTTCATGCCCATGCGCAAAGCGAGCCCTCCGACTGCAAAATCGCCTATGTCGTGCCCGATTTCGCCAACCCGTCCGGCAAAACCATGGATCTCGCGGCGCGTCGCCGCCTGCTCGACCTCGCCGAAACGCTGGACATCGCCATCATCGAGGACAGCCCCTACGCTGCGCTCCGCTATGAGGGCGAACCGGTCGCGCCGATTCAGGCGCTCGATCTGGAGAACGGCCGGACCATCGATGAATCGCGCGTCGTGTTCTGCGGCTCCTTTTCCAAAGTGTTCACGCCGGGCCTGAGGCTCGGCTGGGTTTGCGCCTCGCGGGACCTGATCCGGCGCCTGGTGCTGATCAAGCAGTCCAGCGATCTCAATGCGCCGGCCCTCAACCAGATGGTCGTCGCCCGTCTGATGGCCGATCATTTTGACCGCCAGGCAGCGCGGGCGCAGGCGCACTATCGCACCAAGCGGGACGCCATGCTGGAGGCCCTGTCGCAGCATATGCCGGCGCATGCCCGCTGGTCCGAGCCCGAAGGCGGCATGTTCATCTGGCTGTCGGCCGGCGACGGGATCGACACGGCGGCGCTTCTGCCGCGCGCCATCGGACAAGCCCGTGTGGCGTATGTGCCGGGACGCGCCTTCTACGCCGACGGCCGGACCTCCGACGCCATGCGGCTGAGCTTTTCGCTGCCCGATTGCGGGCAGATACGCACTGGCGTAGAACGGCTGGCTGGGATTGTCCGGCAGGCGGGCTGACGACACGGCGAATTTGTTTCAGGTCCGCACTGCGACCTTGCGAATGAGCGCGGCGAGGATCATTGCGCCGGCCGGCCAGAGGAACCAGAGGGTTCCGCTCCAGGAAAACAGGTTGATGAGCGCCAACGCGGCAATCGCCACGCCCATGCGCAGGGTGAACACCGTCTGGCTGCGGGACGCCGCGAGCGGCGCCATCTCGACGCCGATGACGGCGAGGATGGCGATCGCCGGCCACTGGACCCACATGCCGCTGCCGGTGGCGACGTCGATGACGGCGAGCCCGACAAGCACGAGCCCCAGGGTCTGCGCGTGGCGGATCACCTTGGTCCGGTAGGTATTGTCGCCCTGCCGCGACACGTCGCTGTCTGCGCGACGCGCGCCTTCGTGGCGACCGCGGCGTGACCGTTGGGCGCTTTCCCGCGAGGCATCGCGAGCGCCCGCTTGGCGATCTCCATGCCGGCCGAAGACGGCGGCGGCGGGTTTCGCCCGGTTGAGCGAAACGCCATAGACCGTCACGCTTTCGGTCAGATTTTTCGGATGCTTGACGCCGAGATAGTCGAAACCGACGGAAAGCTTGGTGTAGACCTGGTCGTAGACCTGCTGGGAGATGAGGATGCAGCCGGGCTCCGCCATGGTCTGCAGGCGGGCGGCGAGATTGACGCCTTCGCCAAGCAGATCCTCGCCGTCGACGATCACATCGCCCAGATGAACGCCGATGCGGAAATGCAGGCCGGCCTCGGGGCCCGTGCTGCCGTTGAGTTCCTGCTGCACCTCTATGGCGCATTGCACGGCTTCGACCACGGACGGGAAATCGGCGATCAGCCCGTCGCCGGCTGTGTTGGCGATGCGGCCGTTGTGCCTTTCGATGAAGCGGGAAAAGACCTTGCGGGCGGCGCGCAGCGAGGCGAGCGTTCCGACCTCGTCATTGTCCATCGCGGTGCTGTAACCGGCGGCGTCGGCCGCCATGATCGTCGTCAGCTTCCGCACCACTTTGGCGTCGGAGTCGGCAGAGGCGGGGTCTGGCATGGTCGTGTTCCGTGTAGGCTCGGATGGGCGCCCACAATATATGGGCTGGGCAAGGCAATTAAAAGGAGCCGGACCGACAATCAGCGCGGCGGGGGTGCGTGTCACGGTGTGATTCAGGGTAAGATTATGATATTATTACATAATAATCCTTTAATCGGCAGGTTCCTCCGCTGGTTCGGGCAATCTGGCTTTGTTTCGGGAAATTGAATTTTCGGCGCTTCTTGAATTCTGGGTTCGTTTCGGGAATTCGTGATTTTCAGGTCTGCGGGCTTCGGTTGAAGCCTTCTGGCTTTGTTTCGGGAAAACGAGATTTCGGCGTGTTCTGCGATCTGGCTTTGTTTCGGGAAAATGGATTTTCGGTGTGTTCTGTGATCTGGCTTTGTTTCGGGAATTGGCGATTTTCAGGTCTGCGGCCTTCGGGTGACACCATCTGGCTTTGTTTCGGGAAAACGGATTTTCGGCGCTCTTGGCAATCTGGGTTCGTTTCGGGAATCGGCGATTTTCAGGTCTGCGGGCTTCGGTTGACGCCATCTGGCTTTGTTTCGGGAATTTGCGTATTTCAGGCTCGAAGCTTGCAGTCCGGCCCTGCGTCCGCAAGCGGCGCCGGCGATTTCAACAGGCTGCATCCTAACACAGAACGGCTGTGAATGCACGACAAAGTTCTTGATTTGTTCTGATGGGTATGGAATGGTGGTTGCATGAATCCGATATGCAACCCTGTTCGTCCCGGCGAAGTGCTCAGCGAGTTGTTTCTCGGCCCGTTGAAGATGAGCGCCGGCGCGCTCGCAAAACGCCTCGATGTGCCGCGCACCCGGATCGAGCGTCTCGTCAAAGGCGAAACCGCGCTGACGGCGGACACAGCCTTGCGCCTCTCGACATTTTTCGGAAATACGCCCGAGTTCTGGATGAACCTGCAGCGCGCTTACGATCTCGCTCAGGCAAGGAAGGTCGTGGATATTTCGAAGATTGAGCCACTGGCGGTTGCGTGAAGGGTGCGAAAGTTTGCCTGACCGACGAAAGTCTCGATTGAGGTATAGGCAATTATAATCTGGCCTTGTCTGCGTTTGGCTTTTACCATTTGGTCAAGATCAGGAAAAATGGGACCTGTGGCGGATGCGTTCTTCAAGGTTCTGTTTTTCACAGCGTTTCATTTCAAGGTCTTGATTGGGGCCGGGAAGGGACTGACCGCCTCCGGCACTGACCGCTTAAGAAAGCAGACATGCCGTTTTGTTTAGGATCACCTCCGTTCTCCTAAACAAAACGGTGGGTCCAGGTTATTGAGGAGGTTCATTGAGTCCTACGCTATTCGTTCAAGACCAGCTCTGTCGTCATTTCGGGGCGGATCGTCGCAGTGATTGCGCGGCTACTTCCGCCCGCCTCGAAACGGACCTCGTAGTCACCCGGCATCAGCGTGACCGGGTCGCCGCCGGCCAGTCCGCGCGCGACGACCGCGCCGCCCGCCTCGACCACGGCGAATTTCGGCTGCGCTGCCGCGATGAGAGCGGCGGAAAGCTGTTCACGGTTGCCGGCGGAAAAGTAATCGCCGCCTCCGAGATCGGCCCAATTGGCGAAGGTCTCAGCGAGACCGTTGTCGTCGATTGCATAACCGACGATGTTGATGCGCAGGTCGGTCGCCTGACCTCTTAGCCGCGAGATCGCGGCGGCTGGGTCGCCCTCGCAGGTCTCCTCGCCATCGGTGATGAGGATGACCACGCGCTCGCCGTCGGCCGCCTGCAGGTCGGCGCCGACGAAGTCGAGCGAAGCAGCAATGGGGGTTTTGGCGAGATTCATCGCCTCAATGCCCTCGATAATATCGAGAACGGCGCCGGCATCAAGCGGCGCGAGTGGGATTTCGAGGTCGGTACGGCAGCTGTCAGCCTCCCTGTGGCCGAAAACGCGCAATGCGAAGGGCGTGCCGGGCGGCACTGTTTCGTTCAAAAGGTCGGAGAGCGTCGCCTTGGCGATGTCGATGCGGCGCGCGCCGTCCTGGCGCTGCAGCATCGAGCCTGATGCGTCGAGCACGACTTCCAGTGCCGAGAGCGGGGCATTCCCTTTCACCGGCAACACGAGCAGTCTACCGGGCTTCTCCGGAGGCGCTGCGACACTGATCGGCCGCGTTGCGAGCTGCTTGCCGCCGGGTGTCATGTAGCGCAGCTCGTAGTCGCCCTCCTGCGGAGGCGCGTCCAGCATGACAGTCTGACCCTCGCCATTGGCGACATAGCCCCGGCTCAACGGGAAATTCCGATCGTCGCCGATCAAGTCGATGACGTCTCGACGGTTACCCGGTCCAGTCCAGTCGACGGGAAAGGCGACGCCGGCGTCGACCTCTTCTTCCGCCCGCAGGGTGGCGGTTACTTCCACCACGGTAACCGGTGTCGTGGTGACGACCGCGTCACCGGTGACGTAGGCGATGGTATAAGATCCCGTGTCCTCCGGCGCGACGAGTTCCGCCTGTCCGGGATTGAGCGCGGTATACGCGTAGCTGGAATAGGGAATGCGCGCACCTTGCGCCGTATGGATGGCGAGGTAGTCGCCGTCATTGTCCGGCCCTGTCCATTCCACGGTGAACGGGCTCCCCGCCGGGACGGTTTCCGGCGCCTCGATCGTCGCCGACAACGCCGTCACAGTGAGCGGAACATGCGTTACGACGGTGGATCCAGTGACGTAGGCGACCGCGTAGTCGCCTGGTTGCGACGGCGCCTTCAAGGTCATTTCCAGGGGGTGCTGGGCTGTGTAGCCGTAACTCGAATAGGGGATCGGTGTGCCGCCCGACCGAGCGATGGTGATATGATCGTCCGGATTGTCGGGCCCGGTCCACATGACCGTGAAGTCGCTGTTGGCGGGAACGGAAGCGGGCGCTTCGATGCTTGCGTCCAGGCCAGTCACTTTCAGTGGATGATGCTCGACGACTGTGTCCCCCGTCACATAGACGACGCTGTAATCGCCGGGCTTCTCCGGCGCCTTCAGCGGGACGCCGTCGGGATACTGGGCAGTATAGCCATAGCTGGAATAGGGAATGCGCGCGCCGGCGACGTTGCCGATCGCCACGTAGTCTCCGTTGTTGTCGGGCCCGGTCCATGCGACGATGAATTCGGAGGCCGCAGGCACGCTATCCGGCGCGTCCAGCGTGGCGCTGACCGGTTCCACAGAGATCGGCACGAAGGCAAGCGTCTCGCCTGGTTTCGTGACATAGACAATCGAATAATCGCCAGGCCTCTCAGGCAGTTTCAGGACAACGCTGCCACCGCTATTCGCCGTATATCGATAGCTCGAATTACGGATGTATTTACCCGTTTCATCACCAATGCCGACGTAGTCGCCGTCGCCGTCAGGGCCAGTCCAGTTCACCGCTATTTCCGAGTTCATGGGCGCTGAAGCGGGAGCTGTCAGCGCCGCATCCTGCGCCGTCGCCGGCGTTGCGGACGCTCCGGCGATCACAATCGCGGCGATGATGAAAAAACGCAGGTATTTCAAGGCTGACTCCCCCTTTTATCCCACCGACTGAGCTTTTGAGTAATGCGGCCGTACACGAAGGTGTCCCGCAAGTATCAGCAAGTATCAGATGGCCCATCCAGTTCTATCACGGTAGCCATCATTCTTACCAACTGCAATGTTATCAAGCAGAACACCTCCTGCGTCTGTCATTCCGCGAATCGGTCAAGAAGAGTATGCAGCAACGCCCTATGGATCGCGGGTCTTCGCCCGCGAAGAGGGGAGTTGGGAGCGTTCTGGCGTAAAGCAGACCGGGTGCGTGCAGGCCAGTCGTCCGCTTCGCCTTACGTCCGGATGGCTTCGCCGAAGGCCTCGAAGATGACCTGGTTCACCGGGTTTGTCTGGGGATCGAATTCGGCGTGCCACTGGACGCCGAGAGCGAATGCGGCTGCGTCGCGGATGCTGATCGCCTCGACGGTGCCGTCTTCGGCGACGCCTTCGATCACTACGCGTTCGCCGGGCTGCAGAACGCCCTGTCCATGCAGCGAATTGACCCGGATTTTCTCCCGGCCGAGCAAACTGGCGAACACGCCGTCCGGAATGAAGGTCACGTCGTGACGATCGGCGAAGACAACGGCCTGATCCGGATGGACCTCGCCGTTTTCAAGCCGGGGCATGCGATGGTTCATGCGTCCAGGAAGGTCGCGGATTTCCGGATGGAGAGACCCTCCAAAGGCGACGTTCATCTCCTGCATGCCGCGGCAAATGCCGAGCAGCGGCACGCCGCGCTCCACGCATGCCCGCACGAGCGGAAGCGCCAGTCCGTCGCGCCGCAGGTCATAGGGTTCGTAGGCCGCGTCGGGTTCGACATCGAACAGGGTCGGATGCACATTCGCCCGTGCGCCGGTCAGCACGACGCCGTCGACCGTATCAAGCAGCGCATCCAGGTCGGTGATTTCCGGCGCGCCCGCGAACATCAGCGGTAGCGCGTTCGCCACGTCGGCGATCGCCCGCAGATTCGATTCACCGCAGAGCTGCGTCTGAAATCGCGCCTCCAGCAGATAGGCGTTCCCGATTACGCCAACGACGCGTTTTCGCATACAATAGTCCCCAAAAGCATCCGGATCCGGATATCGCATATACCAAGACCGAAAAAAAACCTAGTGGAGCAAATTTGACATTTGAGTCCTGCAAGACGCGAATTTGTTTTCAAATGTCAAATTTAAAGCTCCACTAGAAAAATATTCTGGCTAGTGGTCCTGAAGATTCCGACATTTGCTCCAGGACGAGCAGCATAGGGATGCAAATGTCGGAATCGGACCACTAGTGTGGCGGGCCTGCATGTCAGCACCGCAGGGACACAATTTTTTGCACCCGGGTCGTTGACGCGGACCGCAGCCGACATGCTAGCTTGTGCTCATGATTGTTGAGAAAACGACTGTCCGTTCCGCGCTGGCGCCTGTGGCGATGGCGATCATGCTGGCCGCAGCCGCCGGCTGCACCGTCTCCGACACCGGTCCGGTCAACGCCGGATCGCCAAGCCTCGCCTCCGTGCAGGAGCTTCCCGATTCCATTATCGGCAAGTGGGACGTCTATCCGGCGATCGGGCCGACCGGCAGGGGATGCACCGCCGACTTCAAGGCAAGCTATTCCAACGGCGCCAAGGGCAGCGTGAACGTGTTCGCCTGCAACCTCGTGGAAGGCCTCGGCGGGATCAACGGGGTCTCCCGGATCAACGCCTGGGAGCGCAAGGGCCGGACCATCATCCTGTCCGGCATCGCGCAGCCGAATATCGGCACGATCGACCTGCCGGTCGATTCCTTTACCGACCGGGTGTCGGGCGTCACGCGCGACGACGTCCGCTTCACAATGATCCGGAAGTGATTGCAGGCGGCCGCCCGGGAGCGCAAGGGTCGCAGAACACGATTGGAATCGATCCTGACGCGAATAATTGCTGACGCGTGGTCAAGGAGACGGGCGACGGCGTCATTCGAGGCGTCATCACGCACAACCTGATCACGATCAGCCCTATGCGTTGTCCGAACCGGAAGAACTGGTTCGCGCGGTCGTGGCAGCGACGCTGGCGCTGCCGAAAGGAGCCATGTCCGTCGGCCGGCGTCCCGAATCTGAAGTTCCTGCAAGAGGTTGCTGCAAGAATGAAAGGAGCTTCAAATCCACCCCGCTAGGCGCATAGCCCGCCATGCGTTACTGTAGCGACGCCATGCGTCATCAGCGAAAGATCATCTTACCATGAGCCTGCTTTTCGAAGAGCTTGACTACCGGCCGACACCGATCGGAGCGATCAGCTTGCGCCGCCGACGCCAGATGTCGCTCGGCATCGACGTGTACGAGATCAAGCTCGGCGAGGAATTTCTGATGTCGAGCCTTTTTACGGCATCGGAGACAGCGCTCGCAACACTGGCGCTGGCGGACCTGCAGGGCGACGATCTCGACGTCCTGGTCGGCGGTCTCGGTCTTGGCTATACCGCCAGCGAGGTGCTGGAAAACGCCAATGTCGGTTCGCTTGTCGTCATAGAACTGCTCGACGCGGTTATCGACTGGCACCGCACCGGGCTGGCGCCGCTCGGCGCGCGGCTGACGGCAGATGCGCGATGCCAGTTCCGGCAGGGCGATTTTTTCGAACTGGCGGGACAGGATGAGGGTTTCGATGCGCCGGGACGCCGTTTCGACGCAATCCTGCTCGATATCGACCACTCGCCCGAGGCCCTGCTCGATACGCGCAGTTCGGCGTTCTATCGGCCGGCCGCCCTTCGACAGCTTGCCAGGCATCTCAAACCGGGAGGCGTGTTCGGCCTGTGGTCGAACGACAAACCCGATCAGGCTTTCGTCGATGTCCTGAAGGAAGCGTTCGGCAATGGCAGGGCAGAGCCCGTTGTCTTCTTCAACCCCATACAGGAACGGGATTTCACGCAGACCGTCTATCTCGCGCGTCATGACGGTTAACTGGTGAACCCGGCGGTTGTGGCGATCGCTAGGGTCTCTTGCCGCACTTGATGCGGCGCCCGGCAACCCGGCGTCTTGCTAAAAGTCGCCATGGTCAGGCGAGGGACATTCATGCGAAACTGCGATTCCCGCCGGATCGATTGTCGATTCTGTGTATTGAACCCCGTTTTCAGCTGAGCCGGTCCGCGCCGCATGTCGCTTTCAGACGCCATCTATGGTCCCTTCGAGAGGCTTGTCCGCCCCCTGGACATTCCCTATTCGCCGCTGCCCGATGACGGGCCGTTTTCGCTCGTCATGCATTTCGCGAAGATGTTTCGCGGCGTGCTGGCGGCTTCCGCCTTTCTCAGCATAGCCGTCGAACTGATCAATCTTTCCGTCATCTGGGGCGTTTCGGTTATCGTCGACGGCGTGAACACCAAGGGGGGCGAGGCGTTCCTGAGGGAAGACTGGCTGATGCTGGCCGTTCTGGGCGTCCTGCTTTTTCCGGTCATGCCGGTCTTCATCTTCCTTGCGAACACGCTCGGCTCACAGGTGGTCGCGGTCTGCCTGCCGGCGGCCATGCAATGGCAGGGGCACAAGGCGGTGGAGCGCCAGGACCTGGCGTTTTTCCATGATCTGTTCGCCGGACAGGTGGCGACCCGCATTTCGCAAGTTGCGTCCGCGCTGCAGCAGCAGATCGTCGTCGCCTTCCAGAGCGCGCCGCATTTCATAGTGCAGTTTGTCGGGTCGCTGGCGCTGCTGGGGGCGCTGGCGTGGCCGCTGGCGCTACCGGTCTTCGTGTGGATTGTCGCCAATATCGCGCTTGTGGTGAAGGCGACGCCGAAATTTTCCGGCCGCTCCCGCCGCTCGGCCAGGGCCAACAGCCTGGTCGTCGGCGCGATGACCGATCTCTACAGCAATATCCAGATGGTGAAGCTCTTCGCGGCCGAAGACAGCGAGGCCGGCGCCATGCGCACGGTGGTGGGCAACGCCGTCGAGAGCCAGCAGCAGGAACGGCGCATCTTCCTGACGACCGACGCCACGGTGGTGCTTTTCAACGTCGCCCTCCTGCTCGGCAACTTCGCGGTCGGGCTCTGGGGGCTTGTCGCCGGGTTCATAACGATCGGGGAGTTCGTCGCCTCGGTGGCGATCGTGCAACGGCTTTCGGGCAACGCCCGGGCGTTTCTTCACATGGGGCGGCAGGTCTATCAGGCGGCCGGCACGATCCGCGACGCGATGCCGGTGATCACGACGCCGCCGACGATCGTCGACGCGCCCGACGCCCGCCCGCTGAAGGTGCACGACGGCAAGGTGGAGTTCCGCAACATCCATTTCGAATACCGAGCGCGGCAACAGGTGATCCGCGACCTGTCGATGACGGTGCGCGCCGGCGAGAAGGTTGGGCTGGTGGGACTGTCCGGGGCCGGCAAGTCGACGCTCGTCAGCCTGTTGCTCAGGCTGTTCGACCTGCGGGACGGCTCGATCCTGATCGACGGACAGGATATCGGCGGCGTGACCCAGGAGAGCCTGCGCGAGAGCATCGGCGTCGTGACGCAAGATGTCTCGCTCCTGCACCGCTCCGTCGGCGACAATATCCTGTACGGCCGGCCGGAGGCTTCGCGCACGGAAATGGTGCAGGCCGCGCGGCTTGCCGAGGCGCACGACTTCATCACCGGCCTGAACGACGCGGAAGGCCGCACCGGCTATGACGCCTTCGTCGGCGATCGCGGGGTCAAGCTTTCCGGCGGACAGCGGCAGCGCGTGGCGATCGCCAGGGTGCTTTTGAAGAACGCGCCGATCCTGGTGCTCGACGAGGCGACCTCGGCGCTCGACAGCGAGGCGGAAGCCGCCGTTCAGGAAAAGCTGGCGCTGCTGATGGAAGGCAAGACGGTGATCGCGATCGCCCACCGGCTTTCGACCATCGCCGAGATGGACCGGATCGTGGTGCTGGACGAGGGGCGGATCGTCGAACAGGGCGCGCCGGCGGACCTGCTCGCCCGCGACGGACTGTATGCGCGGCTGTGGAAGCGGCAGACCGGCGGCTATATCGCCGACACGATGGAGGCGGATTAGCCGCCGTCCAGCACGTCGCTCGGAAACCCGGCGGCGAGATGGTCGATCAGGGCGCGGACGGCGACGGGCAATCCGCGCCGCGTCGTAAAGACGAGGTGGACCAGGCCCTTCTGCCCGCGCCACTCGGGCAATACCCGCAACAGCCGGCCGTCATCCAGCGCCGGGAGGCAGGCGTGATAGGGCAGAAGCGCAACGCCAAGCCCCGCAACAGCGGCTTCGCGCACCGCCGCCATGTCGGCGCAGCCAAGGCGCGGTTCGTGGCGAAGCGTATGCGCCTTGCCATCTGCGGACTCCAGCCGCCATTCGGTCTCGGCGTCCGTGTCGCTGGTGGCGAGCGTCGGCGTCTGTTTCAGTTGCTCGATATCGTTCAGCCGGTTCGCCAGCGCCGGACTCGCGACCAGGACGCGCGTGGAACTGCCGAGCGAGCGCATTGTCAATTCGGCGTCACTGGTCAATGCGACGCGCACCCGCAAGGCGAGGTCGATCCGCTCGCCGATGAGGTCCACGGGCCGGTCGGCCGCGACGAGTTGAAGCCGCATGCCGGGATAGCGCTCCAGAAAGCTGCGCGTCAGGTCCGAGACGACCTCCACCATACCGGTCGGGCAACTGAACCTGATCAGCCCACGCGGTTCGGATTGCGACTGCAGCACCAGAGCTTCGGCCTGCTCGGCCTCAAGCTGGATCGTCCGGCAGCGTTCGTAGAAGGCCTGGCCGACATCGGTGACCCGAAAGCGCCGGCTCGAGCGTTCTATCAGCCGGATCCCGAGACGCGCTTCCAGGCGGGCGACGCGCCGGCTGAGCTTTGATTTGGGCTCCCGCAACGCCCGGGCCGCTGCGGCGAAGCCGCCATGCGTCACCACTTCCGAGAAATAGGCGTAGTCGTTGAGATCGGTTTTCATGATTATCGTTCCATTTTCAGAACGATAGAGGCCGTTTTTGCATACTACAAGCTTAATCGTCGCAGAATTATCTCCAAAGCACGGGGCAGGGTGGTCCTGCCCGCGACACAGGAGACAGACGATGAGCAAGTTCGAGAACAAGGTCGTGGTGATAACCGGAGGCACGAGCGGCATCGGCCTCGCGACCGCCAGGGCGTTTGCGGCTGAAGGCGCCGCCGTTTTCATAACCGGACGCCGCAAGGAGGCGCTCGACGCCGCGGTTCGGTCAATCGACGGCAACGTGACCGGCGTGCGCGGAGACATGTCCGATCTGGCCGACATCGACCGGCTTTACGATGCGGTTCAGCAGGCCCATGCGCAGATCGACGTGCTGTTCGCAAACGCGGGCGGCGGCGATTTTGCGCCGCTTGGCGCGATCACCGAAGAGCATTTCCAGCGGACTTTCGATACGAATGTGAAAGGCGTTCTCTTCACCGTGCAGAAGGCGCTGCCGATGTTGCGCGACGGCGCTTCGGTGATCCTCACCGGCTCGACGACCGGCAGCGCCGGCACGGCCAACTTCAGCGTCTATTCGGCGACCAAGGCGGCAGTGCGCAATTTTGCCCGCAGCTGGATTCTCGATCTCAAGGATCGCGGGATTCGCGTCAACGTCGTCAGTCCGGGCCTGACGGACACCGCGGGTCTGACTGAACTTTTCGGAGGCGGCGCGGACGCCGAAGAGACGAAAAGGCAGCTTGCCGGACTCAATCCCGCAAGCAGGATCGGCCGACCCGAGGAAATTGCAAGCGCGGTGCTGTTTCTGGCGTCCGGCGAATCCAGCTTCGTCAATGGCGTCGAGTTCTTCGTCGACGGCGGCCAGAACCAGATCTGACCAACAATTCGGAGGCGGCCTGTTGCGGCCGCCTCCGGGTCTCTCGCCTATTCTCCGACCATCGCCGCGCGCGGCAGGGAGGGATCGGCGCCCCATTCCGACCAGGAGCGGTCATAGACCCGCACCCGGGGATAGCCGAGAAGCCTGAGCGCAAAGTAGCTGTGCGCGGCCGCCGAGCCTTTCTGGCAGTGGACCACCACATTGGCTTCCGGAGTGACGCCGGCCTCGAGGAAATGGAGGCTGAGCGCCTGCGGGTCGAACATGGTTCCGTCGGCGTCCAGATTGGCGGCCCAGGGAATGTTGCGCGCCCAGGGGATGTGCCCCTTGGCGAACAGGTCTGCGGGGCGAACGTCGACAACGACCGTCTCCGGGTCATGCCGCCGCTCCAGGATCCATTCCGCCGAAGCGTAGCGCCGCGGCGTGTAGGGGACCGGAAAGCGGGGACGCCCGGCAGGCGCCGCGCCGGCTTCGGCCGACAGCGGCAGGCCCGAGGCTGTCCAGGCGTCGATTCCGCCATCGAGGATCGAGACGTTGCGGTAGCCATGGAGCTCGAGCAGCCAGAACAGGCGCGCCGCGCGGAAGCCGCCTCGATCGTCGTAAAGCACGATCTGCGACGATGCATCCAGCCCCGCCGCCGCGAAGAGGTTGGCAAGCTCCGCCTCGGAGCGCAACATGCCTTCGACCGGCCCTTCCGGGTCGGACAGCGCGGTGAACGGCATGCTCTGCGCGCCGGCGATGTGACCTTCTGCATAGGCCTCGGCCGGACGCATGTCGATGACGACGACCGGAGTTTCACTGCTGGCCGAAACGAGCGCGCCGAGCGTGCTCGCGTCGATGATCAGATGATCGTTCGGGTAGGCGTTTTCTCCGGCAAGCGCGGCGGTGGACATGGCGATCGCCATCGTCGCCCCGATCAGAAACTTTCTCATTGTCTTGATCTCCGTTGCGCAATCCCCGCTATCTCGAGACGATTTCGAAGTCCGGTTACCGTCTTCTCCCCGGAGAGGCAGTTGCGCCGGCCTCTGTAAAGGCAAGCGAAACCGCGCCTGCGAGCAACGAGGCGCTGTCACACGGCGAATGAGCCTTGCCTTCGGGACCGTCCGTCGTCGTCCTGCCCTTCGAGACCATAGCCGAGTCGCCCGAGACGATGGCGATTTCGACCGGACTTTCGCGTAATATCGCGGTGGCGCTCGCCCGCTCGCGCTGGCTCTTTGTCACCGGTCGCGGCAGCGTTGCGGTTCTGAAGGCCGAAGAGCTCGACCCGGTGACGCTGGCGCGCAGGCTCGGCGTTCGCTACGCGCTTTCCGGTCACGCGATGACCGACGAAAGGCGGCTGCGCGCCTCCGTTTAGCTCTGCGACGCGGAAACCACCCGCGTGGTCTGGGCCGAAACGTTCGATTGCGCGCTGGACGGCGTGATCGACGTGATCGACGCCATCGGAAGGCAGATCGCGACGTCGGTCGAAACGCGCATTAAGACGCATATGCGGACGGTCGCGCGCCTGAAGCCGATCGAGGAACTCGACGCCTGGGGCCTCTATCATCGCGCGGAAGGACCGTCGCGTTACGCCTCCACGATTGCCGAAGTCGAGCATGCGCACGCCATTCTGTCTCGCGCCGTAACGCTCGCGCCGGACGCAGCCCGCATATCCGCCGCTCTGGCGTCGCTGGAGTTTCGCCGGCAACTCCTGTTCGAACCGCTGACCAGCACTGACGCGCTGATGCGTTGCGTCGATCTGGCGGGCCGGGCCATCGAACTCGACTCGGACGAGCCGGACGGCCTTGTGGCGATGGGCTGCGCGATTGGGGGCCATGGGAGACCGGAGCGACGGCCTGCATCATCTGCTTCGCGCGGTCGCCTTGAACCCCAGTTCCTACCTCGCGCGCAGTTTTTGCGCCTGGGCGCTGCTGTTTGTCGGACGCAACGCCGACGCACTCGCGCACGCTGACGCAGGGCAGTCCCTCAGTCCGCTGGATCCGGCGGGTTTTCACATGAGCGCGATCCGGGCGCACGCGCTGACGCTCGCAGGCGAAGTGGAGGAGGGCTATCGCGCTGCAGAAGCATCCGATCTTCACCCGCGGTCGAGCCATCTGGCGAGCATTATCGCGGTCTGGTGCGCCGTTGCGGCAGGCTTGCCTGATCGCGTGGATTTCCACGTGGCGCGGCTGCGCGCCGCGCGGCCCGATTTCGGGCTGGAGGATTACTTCAAGCTGTTTCCCTTCGAAAGCGACGCCAGGGAAACCATCGCCCGGTACCTCAGGGCGGCGGGCCTCTGACCCTTCACGCTTTTCACGGCAGCCGGCGGGGCGATTGAACCGATTTTCGACATTGGCGCGGTAAGATAATAGAAAGCGAAACAACATCGCTTTGATATCGCGCCAAAGGACGTCTGAATGGATCTGACCACCGGCAAGACCGGTAACCTAGACTGGCAGCCGGAATTGCGCACGTTGCGCTATTTTCTTTGCGTGGCCGAAGAGAAGAACATGACGAGGGCGTCGGAGCGGTTGCGCATCGCCCAGCCCGCCCTCAGCCGGCAGATCGCGCGGCTGGAGGAAGACCTCGGCGTGCCTGTTTTCAAGCGGACCCCGCGCGGCGTCGAACTGACCGAAGCCGGCGAGATCCTTCAACGCCGCATATACGCCGTCATGGCGCAGATCACCCAGGCGCACCACGATGTCACGGCGCACACGGAAGCGCCGCGCGGCGTGGTCGTCGTCGGCATGCCGCCGACGCCGGGAGAATTCATTGTGCCGCCGCTGCTGGCGGAAATGAAAGCGAAATATCCCGAGATCGAGTTGCGTTTCGTCGAGGGGTTCAGTCGCGACCTGGAAAGCAAGCTTGGGCGCGGCGAGATCGGTCTGGCTGTGATGCACGACGCTCCGCTGCAAAACGACATCGAGACGTCGGAACTGCTCGTCGAGCATCTTTATCTTATCGGCCCGCACGGTTCGCTGGACCGCCCTGGCTACACATTGCGCGAGGCCATTTCGCTGCCCCTGATCATGCCAAGCAGACCGAATTATCTGCGGATCCTCGTCGACAAGCACGCCGACGCGATGGGTGAAGAGCTGAACATCGTCCAACGCGTGGATGGCGTCTGGCATCTCAAATCGCTCGTTCGCAACGGTCACGGCTTCACGATCCTGACCTATGGCGGCGTGCTTTCCGAAATCCAGCAGGGAACGCTGGAGGCAAGACCGATCACGGAGCCGAGGATCGACTGGACGCTCTGCATCGCCACCAAAGCCGACCAGCGCCGCAAGAAAGCGATCCAGATCGTTGAGCAGACGACGCGGGTCATTGTCGCCGATCTCGTGGCGCGGGGAATATGGCGGTAGGTATTCCTGAAAGGTATGAAGGCGATCAGTTTATAGTATTTGCAATATATCGGCCGCATCCGGCATCGTCCGCCCTACCGGGTCAAGGAGTGACCCGCAGTCCATTATTTGGGAGGAACCATGAATTACACGAAGCTGTTTCGTTCGACCGGGCTCGCCCTGGCGACGGTTCTCGGCCTGACCGTATCGGGGCAGGCGGAAGTTTACAAATGGATCACATTCAAGCCTCAGGGCGCCGGTGACGCCCAGGCGATCACGACCCAGTGGCTGGTCGACGAGTTCGCGAAGCGGACAGGCGGCAAGCACGAGATCGAAGTGTTCTGGGGCGGATCGGTCGCAAAGACGCGCGAAATACCGGATGCGCTGGCGGCAGGAGTTGGCGATTTCGGCGATATCATCACGCCCTATTTCCCCGACGCAATGCCGATGAACAACGCCGTCGGCTTCTTTATTCCGCAGCCGATGGGCACCCTTGAAGTTGGCCAGTTCCTGGAAAAACTCCACGAGACCTACCCGCAGTTCAAGGACGAACTGGCGAGTCAGAACCTCTACGCCTTCGGCTTCCGGCCGCTGGAAAGCTACGGCCTGCTCTGCACGAAGCCGGTCAACAATGTGAAAGACCTTGAAGGTCTGCGCATCCGGTCCTACGGCTTCGCCTATCCGAAACTGATCGAGGCGCTTGGCGCAACGCCGGTTTCAATCGCCACATCCGAAGCCTATGAGGCCCTGCAGCGCTCGATCATCGACTGTACGCCGATTGGTCCGGCCCTGGCGCGCGGATGGAAATACGACGAAGTCGCAAAGTACTATATCGATATTCCGCTTGGCGCGTCTTTCGGCCACCTGCTGGCGATGAACCTCGACAGCTACAACGGCATGGACGACGAAACCAAGGCGATCGTCGATCAGCTCGGCAAGGATTATCTTGTCGAATATGCGCGTGTTCTGGACGAAGATCGCGCGCGCGTCGGCGAACTGTGGAAGGGCGATCTCGGCGTCGAGGTCATTGAATTCCCGCAGGATGAACTGCTCGCCGTCATCGATGACGCCGGGATCCAGGCCGTACGCCAGGAATGGATCGACAAGGCGAACGCCGCCGGTTTGCCGGCCGATGAAATCGTCAGCAATCTCAAGTTCTGATAGAGACTGGTCCCGTCACTATTGACGGGGCCAACAATTATCAGGGACCGCGAAATCGATGAAAAATCTTGAACGTCTGCGCGCATCCTATGGCGTGGTGTTGACCCAGTGCGGCTTGCTGGCCGGTATCTTGACCTTTGCCGTCATGTGTCTCGTCGTCGCCAACGCGCTTCTCCGGTTCATTTTCAACGCGCCGATTGCAGGCACGCTTGAACTGACGGAAAGCGCCTTGCCACTGATGATTTTCCTGTCGCTGGCGCTGACCCAGCTGAAGGGCGAGCACATCAAGGTCGTTCTCCTGACCCAGCATTTTCAGGCACCGCTGCAGCGTTTCGTCAAGGTAATCGCCATGCTGCTTGGCGCGCTGCTCTTCGCCTGGGCCGCCTATGCGGGATGGAACATGGCGATGAAGAGTTTTGCGATCGGCGAACTGGAACGCGGTTCGATCCGCTTTCCGATATGGCCGGTTAAGTTCGCGGTGTTCTTCGGTCTGGCGCTGCTCGCCATCCAGTTCCTTCTTGATGCGATTTACTGCGCCATGGGCGGAAAACTGGCCGGCGACGAAGCGGGAGAAGCGCAATGAGTTCGCTCTCGATCGGCATGCTTGGCGTTGTCGCGCTGTTCGGCACGATCCTGCTCGGCGTCAATGTCATGGTTGCGCTCGGGTTGGTGGGCGCTTTCGGTCTCGCCTCCCTCGTCGGATTCAATGCCGCGACGGCCATCCTCGGCACGGTCTTCTTCGACACCACCCATTCTTTCCATTTCTCGGTCATCCCGCTTTTCCTGCTGATGGGCTTCTTCGCCATGCGCGCAGGGCTGGGCGAGGACCTGTTCGAGGCGACGACCAAATGGCTCGGCAATCTGCGCGGCGGCCTCGCCATTTCGACGACACTCGGCGCTGCTGCGTTCGGGGCCGCGTCCGGATCCTCGGTCGGCACGGCGACGGTGTTTACAAAACTGGCGCTCCCCCAGATGCTGGATCGCGGCTATGACAAGAGCCTCGCTTCGGCGTCCATCGCGATCGCCGGCACACTGGCGGTGATGATTCCACCATCGGCGCTGGTCGTCGTCTACGGAATCCTGACGGACAGTTCGATCGGTTCATTGCTGATCGCCGGTTTCATTCCCGGCGTCGTTTTTTCGATCGTGCTCTGTATCGCAATCTGGCTGACCGTCTTTCGAAACCCGAAGCTCGCGCCGCTGCAGCATCAGCATTTCACCCTGCGCGAGAAGTTGGCGTCCCTGCGCCTCGCCGGCCCGCTGGTTCTCGTCATCATAGTGATCGTCGCCGGGCTGTATCTCGGCATATTCACACCCACCGAAGCCGGCGCGATCGGCGCAGCGTTCACCTTCTTTCTTGCGATCATCCGACATCGCGGCCTGAAGGGCGTCGAACTGAAGAAGACGTTGCTGGAGACCATTCGCACGTCGGCGATGATTTTCGCCATCCTGATCTGCGCGTTGCTGTTTTCCAAGTTTCTGGCGTTGTCCGGCGTCGCTAACGCTGTTGGCGGATATCTGACCGGCCTGGAGGTCAATCGCTGGGTCATCGTGGTTCTGGTGTCACTGATCTATCTTGCACTTGGCATGATGATGGATGCGCCGGCGCTGCTTGCGATCACGCTGCCGATCACCCATCCGGTGATGATGTCGCTCGGCTTCGATCCGATCTGGTTCGGCATATTCGTTGTTCTCCTGGTCGAGATCGGAGCGGTGACGCCGCCGGTCGGCATCAACTGTTTCGTGGTGCAGGCGGCGTCGGAAGGCCGGGTGAGACTGGAGCAGATCTTTCGCGGTCTCGTGCCGTTCGTTCTTGCCGGTTTCGCCATGCTGATCCTTTTGTGCCTGTTCCCGCAGATCGCCCTGTTCCTACCTGAAACGATGAGATGACCAGCACACTGAATGCATTGACCGGCAGCGAGCCGACCAGTCGCGCGGTCCTCCGCTCGACCCTGACGTCGCCATTCGGGCGAAAGGTGCGTATGGCCGCCGAGGTGCTCGATCTGGCGGATACCATCGATATCCAGCCGGCCGACACGCTCGACGCAGAGGACGATCTGCGCCTGCAGAACCCTCTCGGCAAGATGCCGTGCCTGCTGGTGGACGACACCGTTCTTTACGACAGCCGGGTTATCCTTGAATATCTCGACATGCTAGGCGGCGGCGGGCGGCTTTGCCCCAAAGGCGGGATTGACCGTTTCGTCTGTCTGACCCGGTCCTGTCTCGCCGACGGGGTTGCCGATGCGGCGCTGCTGATCGTCTATGAGGGGCGTTTTCGGGACGAATCCCAGAAATCGGACCGTTGGCTCGACCATCAGCACGGGAAGCTTGCCAGAGGGCTCGGCGATCTGTCAGACAACCCTCCGGATCCGACGCATACCGACCTGGTCTCGATTTCACTTGCCTGTGCGCTCGGCTATCTCGACTGGCGAAAGCCTGTCGACTGGCGCGCCCGGTGGCCGCAGCTCGTCGAATGGCTGGATGCATTTGCGGCGTCGGAGCCGGCGTTCAACAATACGGAGCCCCCAAAATGACCGACTGGCCAGAACAGCGACTGGGCGCGCCTGATCCGTCCCGTTACGACGCGCGCCAGAAGGAAATTCACGAAGCGATCGCGTCCGGCCCGAGAGGCGGCGTCCGTGGGCCGCTTGCGGTTTGGCTGCATCGTCCGGAACTTGCGGCGCGCGCGCAGGAACTCGGTCGATACTGCCGCTATGATTCAAAGCTCGAGCCGCGGCTTTCGGAACTGGCGATCCTGACGATCGCCCGGATCTGGGACGCCGAATATGAGTGGTACGCCCACAGGAAACATGCGCTCGACGCCGGTCTTTCCGAAACGGTGGTCGAAGCGATCCGGAACCGGACCGACCCGCCTTTCGCGAGCGATGAGGAGGAAGTCGTGCATGCCTTCACGAGTGCGGCCATGGAGACAAGGCAGGTGACCGACGCCCTTTACGCAAGAGCAGAAAAGACCCTTGGCATGGACCGGCTCGTCGATCTGGTCGGCGTCCTGGGTTATTACAGCCTGATTTCGCTGACGCTGAACATCTTCCGCATTTCGCCACCATCCGATGCGCCGAAAGAGCTGACATGAACGACGCGCCAATCACCTGGAATCCGTCGCCTTCCACGCCGCAAATGAAGCTGCCGGCGGGCGCCACGGACACCCATTGCCATGTCTTCGGTCCCGTCGACCGCTTCCCTTATGCGCCGGAAAGCGGCTTCAAGCCGGGCGATGCGCCGAAGGAAAAGCTTTTTAAACTGCATGACATGCTGGGAATCGAGCGCTGCGTCATCGTTCAGTCCGGTTGCCATGGCTTCGACAATATGGTGGTGGCCGACGCGATCGCCGATCGCCCCGGGCGCTATCTCGGCGTCGCGCTTGCGCCGCCTGACGTTCCCGACAGCCATATTGCCGAACTTGCTGAAAAGGGTTTCCGGGGATTGCGCTTCAACTACATGTCGCATCTTGCACCCGGCGCCGATCCGGACGCGCTTCGCGCCCTGTCGAAGCGTCTGGCGAACGCGAACTGGCATCTGCTGATTCACATGGAAGACCGCCTTATCGCGGAACTGTCGCCGGTGCTTGCGGCGCTGCCCGTGCCTGTCGTTATCGATCACATGGGGCGCATCGACGCCTCGAAAGGCATCGATCAGGCGCCGTTCACGGAATTGCTCAAGCTGTTGGAAAACGAGCATGTCTGGGTCAAGGTCTCAGGATGCGAGCGGGCGTCGCGGATGGATCCGCCATACGCCGACGCTGTTCCTTTCGCCAGGAAGCTCGTCGAGACTTTTCCGGGACGCGTGTTGTGGGGAACTGACTGGCCGCATCCCAATTTCCGGGCCGACCCGCCTGACGACGGCGTTCTGGTGGACCTGATAGCGCAATTCGCCCCTTCGAAAGACGCAAGGCAGGCGCTTCTCGTCGACAATCCACAGCGGCTCTATGCGTTTGGCGAAGACAAGGCTCGGCAATGACCGGCCGCCTGGAAGGCAAGGTCGCCATTGTCACGGGCGCAGGTTGCGTTGGCCCGGGATGGGGAAACGGACGCGCGGCCTGTGTCCGGTTCTCCGAGGAAGGCGCCAGGATCTTCGCGGTCGATCTGCAGGCCGAAACCATGGAAGAGACGCTTGAGCGCGTGCGCGACGCCGGCGGAGACATAGAGCCACATCTTTGCGACGTGACGGATCGCAGCTCGGTGGAGGCAATGGCCGCCGCCTGTATCGCGCGCTATGGCAAGGTCGATATTCTGGTCAACAATGTCGGCGGATCCGCCAGGGGCGGCCCGGTGGACATGGAAGAAGAGGTCTGGGACCGGCAGGTCGACTTCAATCTCAAATCCGTCTACCTTACCTCTCGCGCCGTTCTTCCCCATATGGCCGAACGCAGAAGCGGCGCGATTGTCAACACGTCTTCGACGTCGGGTCTGCGGTGGACCGGCTCGGCGCAAAGCGCCTATGCGGCGACAAAAGCCGCCGTGATCCAGTTTTCGCGCGTGGTCGCCATCGAATACGCGCCGAAGGGCGTTCGGGTGAATACGGTCGTGCCGGGACAGCTTCACACGCCGATGGTCGAGGCCCGTCTCGCCGGCCAGCGCGCAGGCGGCGATGTCGATGCGTTGCTTGCCGCGCGATTGAAGCGTATTCCTTTGGGCTTCATGGGCGACGGACGGGATACGGCCAATGCGGCGCTATTTCTCGCTTCCGATGAAGCCCGATTCATCACCGGGACCGAAATTGTTGTGGACGGCGGGATGACCGTGCGCTGCGACTAAAGGGACCACGAGCAGGAAAGACCGAACATGCATTATGGCGACGAGCGCCCGGAGGCGCTCAAATTCGATCCGTTCAAGGCGATCATCGCGCCGAGACCCATCGGCTGGATCGGGACGCGCAACGCCGACGGCGTGCCCAACCTCGCTCCCTATTCCTTCTTCGCCGGTCTCGGAACCACGCCAAACATGGTCGGATTTTCGAGCGAAGGTGCGAAGCACTCCTACACGAACGCCCGTGACCGCGGCGAGTTCACCATCTCGCTCGCCACGGAAGCGCTTGCGGACGCCATGAACATATCTTCCGGGTCGGTTCCCGACGGGGCAAACGAATTCGCGCTGGCCGGTCTCACGCACGGCGAACCGGTCGAGATTTCGACGCCCTTCGTCGCCGAAAGCCCTGCGGCGATGGAATGCATCACGGTGTCCGCAACCCGGCTGAACGATAAGGACGGCAATCCGATCAACCGCTTTTTCGTCATCGGCCAGGTCGTGCACACCCACATTCGCGACGAATACATTCGTGACGGCCGGTTCGACACGGCCGGCGCCCGTCCCATCGCGCGCATGGGATATCGAGACTATTCAACGGTGACGGAAGCCTGGGAACTGATGCGGCCCGACGACGCCAAGACTGGTTGAGCGTTTATTCGGGCAGAGGCGGCAGGGCGGCGAACGGATCGATGGCTGGAACCCCCAAAGGTTCGAAATGCCGCAAATTGAGCGTCAGAACCGTGAACTCGTGCGCCCGGGCGGTCGCGGCTATCGCGATGTCTTCGAATCCCGGCCGGTGCGCTCGGGATTCGTCGAGAATTCTGCCGGCGATGTGAGCGCATCCAAGGTCGAAATCCAGCAGCTTTTGGGCGTACAGATATTCAATCGCCCCCCACCACTCACGCAGTCTTGTCGCTTTCGCGCTCGCGCCGATGCGGTCCGCCCGGGCGATGCCGGACTGGATTTCCGCAACGGTGATGACCGACAGAAAAAGATACGGGCTGGCCCGATCAAGCCACTCAATGAGTTTGGAAGCGGGACCCTGATTGGACGGGGCCAGCGCCGAGATGACGTTGGTGTCGACCAGATACATCAGAGATCGACGGTTCGGGCGGGTTTTTCGCTGCGGTCCGCAATATCGCCTTCTTCGCCGGGAAACGCCGCCAGAAGCCGCCCGAAGCTCGGGACGTGCGACAGCTTTTCGTAATCGTCGAACGACAGGACGACGGCCTGCTTCTTGCCGTGCCTTGTGATGACGGAGGGGCGGCCCAGAACGGCCTGATCCACGACGGCCGACAAGGTAGCCTTGGCGTCTTTGAGCTGGATTTCTTTCATGTGCGCGTCTCGTATATGACCACTCTAGTCATATATGCGAATTTGGCGCTTTCTTCAAGGTCTCAGAGAGCGGGAGGCGCTTAGTGCCGCGCCTGGCGCTCCGGGAGCAGGCCGCGGGGCGCGAAGCGCAGCACCAGCGTGATAGTCAGGCCGATGACGAAGACGCGCATCTGCAGCGCCCGACTGTTAAAATCCGACGGCGGCTCCCAGTCGAACCAGGCGACGCCGTAGGTTCGGATGACGTCGAACAGGGCAAGCGTGATCGGCTCCGACATGACCCAGACAATGTAGACGAAGATCGCTCCGAAAATGGCGCCGCGATTGTTGCCCGAACCGCCGAGGATCACCATCACCCAGATCAGGAAGGTGTGGTTGAGATCGAGGAAGCCGGACGGATCGTAGATGGAGGCGAAGTGGATGAGCATCGCGCCGCCGAAGCCCATCAGCACGCTGCCGAGCACGAAGATCTCGATGCGACGGCTGGTGACGTCCTTGCCCATCGCCTCGGCGGCGGTCTCGTTGTCGCGGATCGCCCGCATCATCCGGCCCCAGGGCGCATTGTAGGCGCGCTCGAGAAGCAGATAGATAATAACGACGGCGATCGCCACCAGGCTGAGATAGGACGCGCGCGCCATGATGAATTCGCCGCCGCTTGGCATTTCGACCGGCCATGGAAGCGGCGAGACGGTGAGGGTGCCGCGGGTCAGCCAGTCGGCGTTCTTCAGAAAGTGCTTGATGATTTGCGCGATGCCCAGCGTCGCGATCGCCAGATAGTCCGAGCGTAGCCCCAGACAGATTTTGCCGACGAACCAGGCGATGACGCCGGCGACGACGCCGGCGACGATCCAGCCGACAAGAACGGGCAGGCCGAGCCCGCCGATCCAGCCGCTGTTCTCCTCAATCTGCTCGGCCATCGTCGTCATGTGCGCCGACAGCACGAGATAGGCGACGGCAATGGCTATGACGATCAGCAAACCGCGCAGCCGGCGGCCTACGCCGAACCGGCCGGAAACATTGGCGAGCCACAGCAGAATTGCGCTGAAGGCCAGCTTGACGAGGAACATGGCGACCAGCTGCGGGCCATTGGAATTCCAGAAATCCGGATTGGTGGGGAAGGTGATGAGCACCGAAGAGGCGGCCCCGGCGGCGATGAAGCCCATGACGCCGACATTGAAAAGACCCGCGTAACCCCACTGGATGGTAAGCCCGAGCGCGATCATCGCATAGCAGCCGGCTTCCACCAGCATGCGCAGCGAGTAGACGCTGCCCTGGGTCAGGAAGATGATCGCGACGAGAAGTGCGAGGCCGGCGAACAGGGTCAGGTCGCGGCGGTTGCGCTCGAACAGGTTGCCTTCCATTACAGGACCCTCCCGCGGAAGATACCTGTCGGGCGGTAGATCAGCACGATGATCAGGATCACGAACGGCACCATGAGTTTGTACTCGGTGGGCACCAGCGCCATGTTGCGCGGCAGCTCGAACCACAGGCTGTCCTTGATCGGCCGCAGGAGCACCGACCAGTTGAAGACGGCGAGGGTTTCGCAGAAGCCGACGAGGAAGCCGCCGGCGATCGCCCCATAGGGCTGGCCGATGCCGCCGACGATGGTCGCCGCGAAGATCGGCAGCAGGATGTTGAAGGACAGGTCCGGCTTCAGCGTCACGTCCATGGACAGAAGCGAGCCGGCGGCGCAGGCGAGCCCGCCGCCGATGATCCAGGTGGCCCATACGACGTGATTGGTGTTGATGCCGGTGATGCGGGCGAGCTCCGGATTGTCGGAGACGGCGCGCATCGCCTTGCCGAGACGCGAGCGCGTGAGAAACAAATGAAGCGCCAGCACCGCGACGACGGTGAAGCCGATCAACACGATTTGCGGCTCCGTCAGGATCATCGCCCGCGTGGCGCCGGGGAAGGGGATCTGGAAGATGTCCTTCGGCTGGTCGATGAACATGTCGCGGGCGCGCACGCCGGCGAAGAGACGAATCAGGCCCTGTAGCATGAGGGTGACGCCGACCGAGGCCATAACGAGGACGACCGGCCGGGCGCCGGCGTTGCGCAGCGGCTTGTAGAACATTTTGTCGAGGCCGATCGCGAGAACCGCGGTGACGGCCATCGCCGGAATGATCGCCGCGAAGGCGATCGGGAACGGCAGGACAACGCCGGCGGACGCCAGCAGCGCGGCGATGATCAGCGTTACGAAAGCGCCAAGCGTCATCAGGTCGCCATGCGCGAAATGGGCGAAGCGCAGAATGCCGAAGATCATCGTCACGCCGATCGCGCCCATGGCGTAGATCGAACCGATGATCATCCCGGAAAGGAGGCCCTTGTTGATGAAAAAGACGAGATCGTTCACGTGGTCCTCCCGCTATCCGCCAAGAAAGCTTTTGGCGACTTCGGGGTTCTCGAGGAGATTTCTGCCCGTATCGGTGAATGAGTTGGCGCCATTGGCGAGCACGAACCCCTTGTGCGCGATGGCGAGCGCCTGTTTGGCGTTCTGTTCGACCATGGCGACGGTGACGCCGGTCTTGTTGATCGCGATCACCCGGTCGAAGATCTGCGACATGAACATCGGCGAAAGGCCGGCGGTCGGTTCGTCGAGCAGGATGAGTTTCGGTTCTATCATCAGCGCGCGACCGAAGGCGACCATCTGCCGCTGGCCGCCCGACAATTCGCCGGCCGGCTGTCGGCGCTTTTCCTTCAGCGGCGGAAAGATCTCGTAGACGTGGTCCATGACCCGGCTGAAATCGTCGCGCCTGATGTAGGCGCCCATTTCCAGGTTCTCGTGCACCGTCAACGTGTGGAACACGTTGCTTTCCTGCGGCACGAAGGCGATGCGGAGGGCGGCGAGCTCTTCGGAGCGAATGCCCGTGATGTCTTCGCCGTCGAACTCGATCGAGCCTTCGGTGATATTCAGCATGCCGAAGATGGCCTTGAGCGTCGTTGACTTGCCGGCGCCGTTGGGCCCGACGATGACACCGATCTCGCCTTCTTCCAGCGTCATGTCGACGCCTTTCAGAATCGACATCTGGCCGTAGCCGGCATGCAGGTTGGAAATCTTCAGGAGGCTCATGACCCGGCGCCCGCTGCGTGGTCAGCGCTGGTGGTGGCGTTGCCGGTGGGCGAGCCGCCGAAATAGGCCTCGATCACCGCCTCGTTCCGCTGGATTTCGGCGATGTGACCCTGGGTCATCACCGCGCCGGAGGCCATGACGATCACCGGATCGCAGAGCCGCGCGATCATGTCCATGTCGTGCTCGATCACGAAGAAGGTGTAGCCGAACTCCCGGTTGAGGCGTTCGATGTTGTCCACCAGGTCGTTGAGCAGCGTCCGGTTGACGCCGGCGGCGATCTCGTCGAGGAGAACGACCTTGGCGTCGACCATCATGGTGCGGCCAAGCTCCAGCAACTTCTTCTGGCCGCCGGAAAGATTGCCCGCAAGCTCGTTCTTCACATGGCTGATCTTGAGGAAATCGAGCACTTCCTCGGCTTTCTTGCGCACGTCCGCTTCGCGCCGGTTGACAGCGCCCGGCCGGAACCAGGCCGAGGCGAGATGTTCCCCCGGCTGATGCTCAGGCACCATCATCAGGTTCTCCGTAACGGTCATGTGCGAGAATTCGTGCGCGATCTGGAAGGTTCTGAGCAGGCCGCGGCCGAACAGATCATGCGCCGGCAGGCCGGTGACGTCCTCGCCGTCGAGCAGAATTTGGCCGGATGTTGGGGAAAAGGCGCCCGCGACGATGTTGAACAGCGTGGTCTTGCCTGCGCCGTTCGGCCCGATTAACCCGGTGATGGAGCCTTTTTCAACCGCGAGGCTGCAATCGTCGACCGCATAGAACCCACCGAAACGCTTGGTGACGTTTCTGACATCGATGATCTTCGTCATGCTTCCCCGGTATTCTTCTTGATCTCGCCGGACCAGTTTTTCGTCCACTTATCACCGCCGGCGGCGGATGGGAAGTGTCGCGGCGGGTGCTAAAATACGATCAGTGCACAATTTTGACGCAAATAGAGAAATTCAGGTCTTGTTTGCGGGTTGATCTCGCCGCAAAAATGAACATGCTATGTCCACATGATAATAAACGCCACCAAGGCGATTAATGGGGAATGCATGATACCGCCAGTTGTCCGGACACCGAACATGGGTGTGCGCCGGAAACGCGAATTCTGCAATATTCACGTCCGGGCCCGCTCCCGGTCGCGGGAAATTTCCACAGCTGCAAACAGGTTTGTCGCGACATGCTTTGCGCGAACCGAAACAAAATCAAACGGGGGTCCGGTCCGGGCGCCGGCGCCATTTTGCGCGGTGTCTGTCATGGACGCGGACAAATCTTCGAGGGGACTGCTGAATGACAGGTGAAAGAGGCGCGAGCGTACGCTTTGATCAGGTGCAAAAGAGCTATGATGGCGTTTCGCTTGTCGTGAAAGACCTGAATCTGGACATCCAGGCGGGCGAATTTCTGACCATGCTCGGACCGTCCGGCTCCGGCAAGACAACCTGTCTGATGATGCTGGCCGGTTTCGAGCCCGCCAGCCACGGCGAAATCTACCTCAACGACAAGCCGATCAACAACGTGCCGCCGCACAAGCGCGGCGTTGGCATGGTGTTCCAGAACTATGCGCTGTTTCCGCACATGACGGTTGCGGAAAATCTCGCCTTTCCGCTTCAGGTGCGCAGCATGAGCCGCGCCGAGCAGGAGGAAAAGGTCAAGCGCGCTCTGGAGATGGTCGAACTGCCGCAATTCGGCTCGCGCCGGCCGGCGCAGCTTTCCGGGGGTCAGCAGCAGCGCGTCGCCGTCGCGCGCGCCCTCGTCTTCGAACCGGATCTGGTGCTGATGGACGAACCGCTCGGCGCGCTCGACAAGCAGCTGCGCGAGCAGATGCAATATGAAATCAAGCACATCCACGAGAGCCTCGGCGTGACCGTCGTCTATGTGACGCACGACCAGACCGAGGCGCTGACCATGTCGGACCGGGTCGCCGTGTTCAACGACGGTGTGATCCAGCAACTCTCGTCGCCGGATTTGCTTTACGAGGAGCCGCAGAACTCCTTCGTCGCCCAGTTCATCGGTGAAAACAACAAGATGAACGGCACGGTCACGGCGATCAACGACAATGTCTGCGACGTCAAACTGGACGACGGAACCGAACTCAAGGCCGAAAGGGTCAATGTCGAGGGCGTCGGACACCGCACCACGCTTTCGCTGCGGCCGGAGCGCATCGAGACGGTTCCTGACGACGCCATGGAAAACATCGTGCCTGGCAAGATCGAGGAAATGATCTATCTCGGAGACCATCTGCGCGTCCGGATGAATGTTGCCGGCAATAACGAATTCATCGTCAAAGTTCGTAACCGGTCCGGCGAGCGCAAGCTTTCCGAGGGCCAGGACATCAACATCGGCTGGTATGCGCGCGATTGCAAAGCGCTCGATCCGGTCGGTTAGGCCATTTGCATGGCCACAAGTTGGGCATTGGGACAAAATCAATGCCCGTATATGCGTCCGGATCACCCATAGGCCCGGACCAATTCCAAAAAAGGGAGCATGAAATGAAACTCAAATCTCTTCTGATCGCCGCGACGGCGCTCACTATGAGCGTTCCGGCGGCATTTGCAGAGGATATGACGATCGTATCCTGGGGCGGCGCATATTCCGATTCCCAGAACAACGCCTATCACAAGCCTTACATGGCGATGCATCCGGATGTGAACATCATCAACGACGAATCGTCCAACGAGGCGGTCGCCAAGCTTCGCGCCATGAACGAAGCCGGCAATGTGACCTGGGACGTTGTTGACGTCGTTGCATCCGACGCCATCCGTCTCTGCGACGAAGGCCTGGCTGTCGAGATCGACCCGGACAAGGATCTGGCTCCGGCTCCGGACGGCACGCCTGCTTCCGAAGACTTTGGCGACCTGCTGGTTTCCGAGTGCTTCATTCCGCAGATCGTCTATTCGACGACCTTCGGCTACCGCACGGACAAGGTTGGCGACGAGCCGCCGACGGATATTTGCGCGGTTTTCGATACGGAGAAGTATCCGGGCAAGCGTTCGCTTGAAAAGCGACCCATCAACAACGTCGAATGGGCTCTGCTTTGCGACGGCGTTGCGAAGGAAGATATCTATGACGTGCTGTCCACGCCGGAAGGCGTCGACCAGGCTCTGGCCAAACTCGGCACCATCAAGGACGATGTCATCTGGTGGTCGGCCGGCGCCGAAACGCCGCAGCTTCTGGCTGACGGCGAAGTCGTCATGGGCTCGACCTACAACGGTCGCCTGTTCTCGGTCATCGAGGAGCAGGATCAACCGGTCGCCATGCTCTGGGACGCACAGGTGTTCGACCTGGACGGCTGGATCATTCCCGCCGGCCTGCCGGAAGATCGTCTGAAGGCAGCCAAGGACTACATCTACTTCGCAACCGACACGCAGCGCCTTGCCGACCAGGCCAAGTACATCTCGTACGGTCCGGCCCGCAAGTCTTCCGCTCCGCTCGTCGGCAAGCACGCCGATCTCGGAATCGAGATGGCTCCGCATATGCCGACCGATCCGAACAACGCGAAGAACACCTTCCTGTATAACTACGAATGGTGGGCTGACAATCGCGACGACCTGGATGCGAAGTTCCAGGCCTGGTTGACCCAGTAAACTGACCAATGGAGGACGGGGGCTTCCCCGTCCTCTCCCCTATCGGAATTCTAGAGATTTCAGGCGGAACGATGACGGATACGGCAGAGACAAGCCCAATGCTGACGACCCAGGACGGAGTCCCGCTGAAGGTCAGTATAGCGCGCGCCACGCGCCGCCAGAAATTGCGCGCCTTCCTGCTCGTTACGCCGCTATTGCTATTCGTCCTCATCACCTTCACCGCTCCGATCGCCGATATGCTCTATCGTTCGGTGGAAAACGACATCGTTTCCGAAACTCTGCCCGAGACCGTGGTGGCGCTGGAAGCCTGGGATGAGAGTTCGGGTGAAATTCCGAATGAGGACGTGTTCGCCGCGCTGGTGCGCGACCTCGAGATCGCCGCCGCGGAAAAAACCCATACGCGTCTCGGATCGCGCCTGAATTACGAAAACTCGGGCATGTCCAGTCTGTTTCGTAAAACCGGTCGGCGCGTCAAGCGCATGGACGAGGGCAACTATACCGAACAGTTCATCGCTATCGACGAAGACTGGGGAACGACCAAGACCTGGCAGGTGATCAAGCAGTTCAGTTCGCCGGTTACCGCAGGCTATTTCCTCGCGGCTGTCGACGCTGAGCGGACGCCGGAAGACGGGCTCCAGTTCAAGCCGTCCGACGAACGCATCTATCTGTTCCTGTTCTGGCGGACCATGCTTTTGTCCGTGACCATCACGGTGATGTGCATTCTGCTCGGCTATCCGATCGCGTTCCTCTTGTCCAATCTGCCGATGCGAACGTCGAACCTGCTGATGATTCTCGTGCTTCTGCCGTTCTGGACGTCGCTTCTCGTGCGCACATCGGCCTGGAAGGTGCTCCTGCAGCAGCAAGGCGTGATCAACGACACACTGGTGTGGATCGGCCTTGTCGCCGACGATTCAAGACTGCAGCTGATCAACAACCAGACGGGCACGGTGATTGCGATGACGCATATCCTGCTCCCCTTCATGATATTGCCGCTGTTCTCGGTGATGAAAACGATTTCGCCTACCTATATGCGGGCCGCCAAGAGCATGGGCGCTTCCGACTGGTACGCCTTCTGGCGGGTCTATTTCCCGCAGACGGTGCCAGGTATCGGCGCCGGCAGCATTCTCGTCTTCATCCTGTCGATCGGTTACTACATCACGCCGGAACTGGTCGGCGGCACGTCCGGCATATTCATCTCGAACCGGATCGCATACCACATCTCGTCTTCGCTCAACTGGGGACTGGCGGCGGCGCTCGGCGTGATACTGCTGACCGTGGTCCTGGTTCTCTACTGGCTGTACGACCGGATCGTCGGCATCGACAACGTTAAACTGGGATAGATCATGGCTTCCGCACTTCCGCCCTATGCTTCCGCCGGACAACGCGCCTGGTTCTACTCGTTCCGGGTCATTTGCGGGCTGATCTTCTTCTTTCTGATCTTCCCGGTCCTGATCATCATCCCGTTGTCCTTCAACGCGGAAGATTTCTTCACCTTCACGCCGAAAATGCTGGCGCTGGACCCGGAAGGCTATTCGCTCAAGCATTATCGCGACTTTTTCACAAATCCGGACTGGCAATCCGCGATGTGGAACTCGTTTTCGATTGCTCCGGTCGCGACTATCTTCGCCACCGCATTCGGCACGCTTGCCGCCATCGGCCTGTCTCAATCCAACATGCCGTTCCGTTCGGCCGTCATGGCGTTGCTGATCTCGCCGATGATCGTGCCGCTGATTATTTCGGCCGCCGGTATGTATTTCTTCTATTCCCGCATCGGCTTGCAGGGAACCTATATGGGGGTTGTCCTGGCCCATGCGGCTCTCGGCACACCTTTCGTCATCATTACGGTGACGGCGACGCTCGTCGGATTCGACCAGAGCCTCGTGCGGGCCGCCGCCAATCTCGGCGCCGATCCGGTGACAACCTTCTTCAAGGTTCAGATGCCGCTGATCCTGCCGGGCGTCGTCTCCGGCGCGCTGTTCGCTTTCATCACCTCCTTCGACGAGGTGGTGGTCGTTCTGTTCCTCGGATCGGCGGCGCAAAAGACGCTGCCATGGCAGATGTTCACCGGACTTCGAGAGCAGATATCGCCGACTATCCTAGCCGTCGCAACGCTGCTGGTGGTGATATCCATTGCACTGCTCACGACGCTCGAACTGCTGCGTCGGCGCTCCGAACGCCTGCGCGGCGTGACGCCGGGTTAGGCGGGTCTGACGCCGACGCTCATATCCCGCTTGCCTGCGAAGCCGGCTTGCTTCTTCACTTCAAATCCGGCCGCTGCAAGATTGCGGCGGACCCAGCCCGCCGCGGAATAGGTGGCGAAGCCGCCGCCGGGAACCGTGTGATCGAACACCGCCTGCATCAGTTCCGGCGACCACATGTCGGGATTGCGCGATGGCGCGAAGCCGTCGAGATACCAGGCGTCCGCCGTTCCCCGCCAGTTGCAAACCCGATCGAGGGCTTCTCCGATATGGACTTCCAGACGAACGCCATCGTCGAAATCCTGCGCGATCCTGTCCGGCGGATTGTCCGGCCAGGCGCGGGTGAGAGCGTTGGCGAGCGGTTCGATCTGCGGCCAGGGTCCGAGTGCGCGACGCATTTCTGCGGCGCGCATGGGAAAGGCCTCGAAGCTGACGAAGCACAGATGCGCCGAGGGATGGCGGTGTACGCGCCATTGCCGCCAGGTCTCCAGGAAGTTCAGGCCCGTGCCGAAGCCGAGTTCGGCAATCGTGAATGCGTCGCGCCCGCGCCAGCGATCCGGCAGTCCGTTGCCGGCGATGAAGACATGCGCGCATTCGGCGCGGCCGTCGCTGCGGGCGTAAAAATGGTCGCCAAAGCGAGTGGAGTAGGGCATATCACCCGCATGCCATTCCAGCCCCCTGTTGCTTTCGCTATTGCCCACTGATCCGCCTCTCATGACTGCGCCCCGCACCTATAGTCCCCGAACTGCCGACTTGTCATGTGACCTGCTGGTTGTTGGCGGCGGGGTTTTCGGCCTTTGGATCGCGCGCCACGCCGCCCAAAGGGGGCTCGATACGATCCTGATCGAGAAGGATCGGGTCGGTTCGGGCGCCAGCGGCGGGCTGCTTGGCGCGCTCATCCCGCATCTGCCGGAACGCTGGGACGCCAAGAAGAAATTCCAGTTTGAAGCCCTTTCGTCGCTTCCCGGCCTCGTGCGGGCAGTCGAGGAGGAGACCGGGCTCGATTGCGGCTATCGCCGTTGTGGACGCTTGATGCCGCTTTGGAAGGAAAGTTTCGCGGACATCGCCGCAAAACAGACAGCTGCGGCGCAGCAGAACTGGAACACGTCGGAAACCGGCTTTACCTGGGAGATCGTCGAGCGGCCGCCCAGCGAGGGCTGGCCGGCGGCGGACGCCATGCCGCTCGGGCTTGTCGTCGACACGCTGGCGGCGCGCATCGATCCGCGATCCTATCTGGCGGCGCTGCGCAGGAGTATTGAATCCCGCGTCCGGATCATTGAAGGCGAAGCCTTTGTTGCCTGCGCCGACGGCGTGGTCGAGACATCGGCCGGCAAACGGATCATGGCGGCTCGGACAATGCTGTCGTCGGGATACGAGACCTTCCCGATTCTCGGCCAAATGCTGGGCGGCGACGCTGCTTCCTACGGCCGTCCGGTCAAGGGGCAGGCGGCGTTGCTCGAGGCGGAGCTTGACGACGATCTTCCTCTGGTTTTCCACGACGGGACCTATGTCATCGTGCATGATGGCGGCCGGGTGGCGGTCGGCAGCACCAGCGAGCAGAGGTTCGACGCGCCTTTTTCCACGGATGCGGCGCTGGACACAGTGCTCGACAAGGCGAGGCGGCTTTGTCCGGCGATCGCCGACGCGCCTGTCATCGAGCGCTGGGCGGGCCTGCGCCCGCGCGCCATTGGCCGCAATCCGATGATCGGCGTGCTCCCGGACCATCCGGACATCGTCGTTGCGACAGGCGGTTTCAAGATTACCTTCGGCATTGCCCACAAGATGGCGGAATGCGTGATCGACCTTGCGACGGGCGGTGCGCCGGAGCTGCCGGAAAGCTTCTGGCTGTCCTCTCATTTGAAAAGCGGCAAGAGCAAAACGGGAAACAACTGATCTTACGCGCCGCGGACGCGGCGCTGGCTGGATCGCGGATCAAGTCCGCGATGAGGGCGGGAGGTGAGGTCCGTCAAATGGCAGGCGCAACATCTGGTGTGGAAGTCGGGTGAATATGCGTGTCACAGCGGTCACGTTTACATCGCACCATCAGTTGCTGAACTGGCGCGCCGTGTGGTCGATGTCGAGCTCTATGCGGTCGGCGGCGAAGCAGGTGACGGAATATTCGAGCCGTCTTCCGTCCATTTCGGCGTTGACGCCTTCCGTCTTCAATACGACTGCCCCGGCGGAAAGATTGAGCTCATCGAGCAGTTCCGGCTCGGCGTGATGCGCAGAAACACGCGTCGAGATGCGCACATAGTCGGCGACGCCGAGACGTTTCAGGCAAGCTGTGACCGAGCCGAGCTCCCGATAGAGATCGCCGATCTGCGGAAATCGTGTTGCGTCGAACCAGTTGCGGGCTGACGAGACCGGCGCGCCGTCAGCGTAATGCAGGGTTTCAAGGCAGGTGACCGACGCCCCGGTCTCCAGCTCCAGCGCGCGGGCGATTTCGGCGTCGGCGGACTGGTTCTGGACGGCTTTCAGCCGCGCTTCCAGGGCGCGCGCCTGACCGGCCAACCCTTCGGTGAAGCGCGTGCGTCGACCGATCGGATATTTCAGTCGCGATCGCCTGACGATGAATGTGCCGCGCCCCTGTTCGACGCGAAGCACGCCTTCATTGGCCAGCGCGGCGATGGCGCTTCGCACCGTATGCCGGTTGACCTGAAACCGCCGCGCCAGCGCCATCTCGCCGGGCAGGGTTCCGGTCTCGTCGAATTCCCCGGCGCTGATGGCCATACGTATCCGGTCGGCGATCTGTCGCCATACGGAAATGCCGCTGCGCCGTTCAATCGTTTCTGCTGTCACAAGGCTGTCATCCTCTGTCGCTATCTGCTATACACAGAGAATGTCTAGTTGTCTAGATGAATAGACAGGTTGATTGTTGACATGACAAAGCAGGAAAACATGGCGGCCAGCGAAACCGCGATGGATGAAACATCAAGAAGCGAGGCGATGGCCGTTCTGGCCCGGGCCACGCAGGCAGAGCTTGAAACGGCGTGGAACGACTGGCGGGACAAGCCCGGGGTGGAGCCGGTGAGAGGGCCGGAGACGGGCCTCGTCATGCTGAGAGGACGGATCGGTGGCGGCGGATCACCCTTCAATTTCGGCGAGGCGACGGTGACCCGCGCTACGGTGCGCCTGTCGACGGGGCAGGTGGGTCACGCCTATGCGCTCGGCACGGCGAAGGGCAAGGTCCGCTATGCAGCGATCTTTGACGCGCTGTGGCAGGACGAGCTGACGCGCGACCATGTCGAGGACGCGGTGCTTGAGCCAGTGCGCAGACGCGTACAGGCGCGCACCGACAGCCGGGCCGCCGAAGCGGCCGCAACCAAGGTGGATTTCTTCACGATGGTCAGGGGAGAAGACTGATGCCGGCGACACAGACGAATGCGGCGCAGGCGATCACCGGCGGCTTCGCCAATCCGGTCTTCGAAGCGCAGGCAGTGTTCCGCCAGCTGATGAACGCAATGGCCAATCCCGGCGTACTTCACGCGATCGAGACGAACGTTGCGCCGCCCACGCCGCTGTCCGCGGTCGCCGGCGCGCTTGCGGCAACCCTGTTCGACCACGACACCGTCATCTGGCTGGGGCCTGTCATCGCACGGGAAGAAAAGGCGTGCTCCTGGCTCGCCTTTCACACCTCGGCGCCGCTGACGGACCAGGCGCTGGACGCGCATTTCGCGATCCTCGCCGATCCCGGACACATTTCATCCTTCGAGAATTTTGCGCAAGGCACGCAGGAATATCCCGATCGCTCCACCACCCTCATCGTGCAACTACCCTCGCTGCAGGGCGGCCCGGCGCTGGAATTGACAGGACCGGGTATCAAGGATCGCGCCGTCATTCGTCCTACCGGATTGCCGGACGCCTTTCCGGCGCTCTGGAAGGCGAACGAGGGCAAGTTTCCGCGCGGGGTCGATCTCGTGCTGGCCGGGCCTGATGCGATCATCGGTCTGCCGCGAACCACCCGGGTGGAAGCGATCGCCAGCGTAAAGGAGGCAAATTGACATGTATGTGGCAGTGAAAGGCGGCGAGAAAGCCATCAACAACGCCCATCGGCTGCTGGCGGACAGAAGACGCGGCGACCGGTCGGTCCCCGCTGTCAGCCTTGAGCAGATCGTCGAACAGCTTGCGCTCGGCGTCGACCGGATCATGAGCGAAGCTTCGCTCTACGACCGTGAACTGGCGGCGCTCGCCATGAAACAGTCGCGCGGCGACATGATCGAGGCGATCTTCCTGCTCAGGGCCTATCGCACGACCCTGCCGCGCTTCGGCTACAGCGAGCCGATCGACACATCGAAGATGCGCATCGAGCGCCGGATTTCCGCGACCTACAAGGACCTGCCCGGCGGGCAGCTCCTGGGGCCGACCTTTGACTACACTCACCGGCTTCTCGATCCCGATCTGATGGCGGAGGGGGAAGTGGAAGCAGGCGTAGCGGCGGAAGCCGAGACCGGGCGCACGCCGCGCGTGTCCGAAATCCTCGCCAATGAAGGACTGATCGAAAGCGACGGCGAGTTGCCGGTGGATCACCGAACCGGCGACCTGACGCGCGAGCCGATGGAGTTTCCGATGGAGCGCGACATCCGGCTCCAGGCGCTGGCGCGCGGCGATGAAGGGTTTCTGCTGGCGCTCGGCTATTCGACCCAGCGCGGCTACGCCCGCACGCACCCGTTTACCGGGGAGATCCGCATCGGCGAGGTGGAGGTTCTGCTTGAAGTCCCTGAACTGGGATTTGCGGTCAGCCTCGGCGAAATCCAGGTGACGGAATGCCAGATGGTGACCCAGTTCAAGGGGTCGGCGAAATCCCCGCCGCAATTTACGCGAGGCTACGGGCTGGTCTTCGGCCAGAGCGAGCGCAAGGCGATGGCGATGTCGCTGGTCGATCGCGCATTGCGCGCCGAAGAACTGGGCGAGGATATCGTGGCGCCGGCGCAGGACGAGGAGTTCGTCATTTCCCACTCGGACAATGTTCAGGCGACGGGCTTCGTCGAACATCTGAAATTGCCACACTATGTCGACTTCCAGGCCGAACTGGATCTCGTGCGGCGCATGCGCGCGGAATACGAGGCGAACCGGAAAAAGCAGGAAGGAAACGGCGGCGACACACTGGAGGCGGCCGAATGACCATGCAGCAGACCGACATGGCGACCTACAATTTCGCCTATCTCGACGAACAGACGAAACGCATGATCCGGCGCGCGATCCTGAAGGCGATCGCCATTCCCGGATATCAGGTGCCGTTCGCCAGCCGTGAAATGCCGATGCCCTATGGCTGGGGAACAGGCGGCGTGCAGGTGACGGCCTCGATTCTCGGGCCCGACGACGTGCTGAAGGTCATCGACCAGGGCGCCGACGATACGACGAACGCCGTATCGATCCGCGCCTTTTTCCAGCGCGTGGCGAATGTCGCCGTGACCACCCACACGAAGGACGCGACGGTGATCCAGACGCGGCATCGCATTCCGGAGGAAACCCTCGGAAAAGGACAGGTGCTCGTCTACCAGGTGCCGATCCCCGAACCGCTGCGCTATCTGGAGCCGCGCGAGACCGAAACGCGCAAAATGCATGCGCTCGAGGAATACGGCCTCATGCATGTGAAGCTCTACGAGGACATCGCGCGCAACGGCCATATCGCCACAACCTACGCCTATCCGGTGAAGGTGGAGGGGCGCTACGTTATGGACCCGTCGCCGACGCCGAAATTCGACAATCCGAAAATGCACATGTCGGAGGCGCTGCAGCTCTTCGGCGCCGGGCGCGAGAAGCGGATTTACGCCCTGCCGCCCCATACGGAGGTCGTCAGCCTCGATTTCGAGGACCACCCGTTCGAAATCCAGAAATTCGACCAGCCCTGCGCGCTGTGCGGCGCGGAAGGCGTCTATCTGGACGAGGTGATCCTCGACGACAAGGGCGGGCGCATGTTCGTCTGTTCCGACACCGACCATTGCGAGAAGCGCCGCGAGGAAGGCCATCGCGGGCCGCTTGCCGCCGAAGCTCCGGAGATGCACTCATGAGCGACCAGCCCCTGTTGCGCGTCAACGCGGTGACGAAATTTTACGGCGGCCGAATCGGCTGCGAGGACGTTACCTTTTCGCTGTGGCCGGGCGAAGTGCTTGCGGTTGTAGGCGAATCCGGCTCCGGCAAGACGACGTTGCTCAACTGCATTTCGACGCGGCTGCCGCCGACGTCCGGAACGGTGGAATACAGGATGCGCGACGGCCAAATGCGCGATCTCTACCGCATGGGCGAAGCGGAGCGGCGGCTTTTGATGCGCACCGACTGGGGCTTCGTTCACCAGAATCCGGCCGACGGTCTGCGGATGACGGTTTCGGCCGGCGCCAATGTCGGAGAACGGCTGATGGCGGTCGGCGATCGCCACTACGGGAAAATCCGCGCCGCCGCCGGCGACTGGCTGGGCCGGGTGGAGATCGACGTCGATCGCATCGACGATCAGCCGCGCGACTTTTCCGGCGGCATGCGCCAGCGTCTGCAGATCGCCCGCAACCTGGTGACCGGACCGCGGCTGGTGTTCATGGACGAGCCGACCGGCGGTCTTGATGTGTCAGTCCAGGCGCGCCTGCTCGACCTTGTGCGCTCGCTGGTCGCCGATCTCGGCCTGTCGGCGATCGTCGTGACCCACGATCTCGCCGTGGCGCGTCTTCTGTCCCACCGCATGCTGGTGATGAAGGACGGCCACGTGATCGAACACGGGCTGACGGATCGCGTGCTCGACGATCCGCAGCAGCCTTATACGCAACTCCTCGTTTCCTCCATTCTGCAGGTTTAGAGACATGGCTACGCCTTTGGTTGTTTCGGAAGTCTCCAAGAGTTTCACCATGCATCTGCGCAGCGGCGTGAAGCTGCCGGTGGTGGACAATGTCAATTTTTCCGTCGCCGCCGGCGAATGCGTCGTGCTCGGCGGGCCGTCAGGCGTCGGCAAGAGCTCCATTCTCAAGATGCTCTATGGAAACTACAGTGTGAACGAGGGGCAGATCCTGATCACGCATGGCGATCGCACCGTCGACATCGCCAGCGCTGATCCGCGCATGGTGTTGGCCTTGCGACGCGACGTGATCGGCTATGTCAGCCAGTTTCTGCGCACCGTGCCGCGCGTCGCCGCCGTCGATGTGGTGGCCGAGCCGCTGATCGCGCAGCGCGTCTCCCAAGTGGCGGCCCTGACGAGGGCGCGAGAACTGCTGGCGCAACTCAATCTCCCGGAACGCCTCTGGTCGCTGCCGCCGGCGACCTTCTCTGGCGGCGAGCAGCAGCGCGTCAACATCGCTCGCGGCTTCATCACCAGTCACCCGGTGCTGTTGCTGGACGAGCCGACGGCGTCGCTGGACGCGGCGAACCGCGCCGTGGTCATCGACCTCATCCGCGCCAAGAAAGAGGCCGGCGTGGCGCTCCTCGGCATCTTCCACGACGCCGAAGTGCGCGAAGCAGTAGCCGACCGCACGATCGACGTCAGTGAATTCCGCGCCGTCGGGGAGGCCGCCTGATGAAGAAGCTGTCCGTCGAACCGAAGATCCACGAAACCGCACGGGTGCGCGACAGCACATTTGGCCGCTATACGGAGGTGGACGAACGCTGTCAGATCGCCGAATGCGAGATGGGCGACTACTCCTACGTGATGCGCGACAGCGAGATCTGGAGCGCGACCATCGGAAAATTCGTCAATATTGCGAGCCATGTGCGCATCAACGCCACCAACCACCCGACCTGGCGGGCGACGCTGCACCATTTCACCTATCGGGCCGGGGACTATTTCGAAGGCGCCGAGCACGAATACGACTTCTTCAACTGGCGGCGCGAGAACTCCGTAACCGTTGGTAATGATGTATGGCTCGGACACGGCGCAACCCTGCTGCCGGGGGTCACCGTCGGCAATGGCGCCGTTGTCGGCGCCGGAGCAGTCGTCTCGAAGGATGTCGCGCCCTACACGATTGTTGGCGGGGTGCCCGCCAAGCTCATCCGCGAGCGCTTTTCGGCAACGACGGGCGCGGCGATGGAAGACCTCGCCTGGTGGGACTGGGACCACGACCGGCTACATGAAGCGCTTGCCGACTTCCGCGCGCTTGACGCGGAAGCCTTTGTCGCGAAGTACGCCTGAGTGTTTTATCCGTTCGCCAGTCGCTTGAGCTTGGCGAGCGCGGTTTCGTTCTCCTCGCCATAGGCGATCGTGCCCTGGAAATTGCCCTTCGCGTCGACGAGGAAAATCGACGCTGTGTGGTCCATCGTATAGTCGCCGTCGTCCAGCGGGACTTTCTTCCAGTATATGTTCCAGGCCCGGGCGACCCGCTCGACGGTTTCGGGATCTCCGGTTATGCCGGTGATCCGGTCAGTGAAGTTCTCCACGTAGGATTTCATCACCTGCGGCGTGTCCCGTTGCGGGTCTACGGTGATGAAATAAGCCTGCAGGTCATTGCCTTCATCGCCAAGCGCTTCGAACCAGACCGACAACTCGTAGAGTGTGGTGGGGCAGACTTCGGGACAATGGGTGAAACCGAAGAAGACGGCGGATGGTTGTCCTGTGAGCGCCTTTTCAGTGATGGCGTGTCCGTCATGGTCCGTCAATGTGAACGGAACTCCGATCGAACTGCCGGCGGAAATCGGGCCGTTTGTCCTGCCGAACACCGACTGAAAAATGTAAACGCCGATCAGCGTCACGAGAAGGACGGCGACCGCCGTCCAACTCGCAATTCTGATGGTGCGCAAGGTCATCAGTTCGAACTAGAGTGGCCGGAATGGTCGTGCGATCCGTGACCGCCCTTCATGTCCTGAACCGGAATTTCGAACACCACGGTCCCCGCCTTCTCGAATTCGAGCGTGATTGTGCGGGTTTCGCCGGGCTTGAGCTGCTCTTTCATCTTCATGAACATGATGTGGAAACCGCCGGGTTTGAGCACGACTTCGCCGCCGGCCGGAATTTCGAGACCGTCGGAGAGTTGGCGCATCTTCATGACGTCGCCGTCCATCTTCATTTCATGGACCTCGACGTGGTCGGCGAAGTCGACCGAACCGCCGATGAGACGATCGGCCTCGGCGCCGGAATTCCTGATGGCCATGTATCCGCCGGAAACCGGCGCGTTGGGCGGCGTGGCGCGGGCATAGGGCTGGACAATCTCCAGATCGCCGACCTTGACGGGTTTCATGGCGTGGTCCCCATGTGATGCGCCGTGGTCGTGGCCACCATGGCCCCCTGCTGCAGCGATCAGTTTCAGTCCAGGCGCTGGATGCGCCAGCGAATGAGGATTCTGGCCTTCCGCCGGTATTTCGATCCAGGCCACTTCGCCGTCTGCGCATTCCTGGACGGTCGGAACGTATACGGTTTCGCCGGCCGGCAGCGTGTCGGTGAGCCGTGTCTGGAAGACGAATTCGTCGAAGTAATCGTCCTCCAGCTTTCCGGTCCAGATGATTTCCTTCACGCCGGACGTAATGTCGCTGCCGTGAAGGGAGTAGGTGTTTTCGTAATCCCCCTTGACGGTTTCCAGTTCCCAGCCTGCTTTCGGCATCGGCTTGGTCGAGATCATGCCTTCCGGAACTGTAATGCGGACTTTCAGGGTCGCCTGACCGTCGCATCCATGGGGAACGCGCACTACGGCCTTGTAGTAGCTGTTGACGGGAGCTTCACCCTGCTCGAGCGTCGCGTGCGCATGTGCGAACGAGGGGACGAGCGAGGCGACAACGGTCGGGGCGAAAAGGGTGGCGGCGACCGCCATGACGGAATGTGTCAGTTTCATCTTATACCTCCATGCTGCATGCGCATGCGGCGCATCGGCAGCAATGTCATTTTCGATTTGAAGAAAATTCGGCTGACGATCACAGGGCTTCAAGCCCCGTCGACGTCGATCAGACGATGGAGGGCGGCGCCCGGGAGCCCAGTCCCGTGACGACACGGATCGCGATGGACGGCTCGCTGTAGAGCGGCGGGGCGACGCGGGCAAAACGCGCCAAGCGTACGATGGAGGGATCGCGCGGCGTCGGACCAAGGATTTTAGATAGCGTGCAGAGCGGACAATGCGCGCGGTATCCGCCTGCGGGATCGTCGTCGCCCGTTGCCGCGCAGAAAAACGGCAGCGAGCCGTCGGGCAGCACATAGGCTGAAAGATCCGTGACTTCGCCATTGTTCGTGACCAGAACCGTGCGCGGCATCATCGGCCAGGCCAGCAGGAACAGGATGCTGGCGACGGCAATGAACATTGCCGGCAGCTTGATATCCCGATTGGCGAATTGCGTGATCATTATGGAAAGCGATTAGTGGAATTTGCGGCGATAGGCAATGCGACAAGTCGGTCCGGCGATCAATTCATCAGCGGGTCGCGGCCCGGATGCCGGCGTCCAAAATGCAGTATCGAGGCAAGATGCTTGCGTTCGTACAGTGCGAACATAGAAATACTATACCAACTGCGGCATTGCTGCCTGGGCGCGCAGAAAAACCAAGAAAGGTGACAGGCTCATGATTTCCAGATTTTTTCGCGGCGCAGGGTTTTTCGTTGCAACAGGCGTCGTCCTCACAATCTGCCTCGCTTTGGCTGCAGGCGCCAGCCTGGCCCAGACAAACAACACTGACGACGGCGGCGTCGTCGAGGAGCGCGTTGTCGACGCGATCGTGGAGCATAACACCGATCCGAACGACAAGGACGCCGAAACCGGTCTTTCGTCGCACATCACCACACCAGGAATAGAAACGGCCGAACTGGAATACCGTCTGGTGCCGTTGACGAAGGATGAACTCGCCGCCCTCGCAGAGGAATGGCTCGCAATCGTGAAAGGCAAGACCGAGGAGGTCATGGCGGCCCAGATCGCGATATCCAGAACCGACGGCGACGTCGAAAGCGCGGCACGAGAGAAGCTGACGGACCTGACGCACGAAAGAAGAGCTCTCTTCGACAAATATTCAAAGGTCCTTTCCGCCTGGGAAAAGAAAGGCGGCGACCCCGACGCGATCTCCGGCTACCGCGCCTACCAGAACGCGATCATCGTCGAGGAGACGCGCCAGGCCGACTTCAAGACGCTTGTGTCGCAGGCAAGGGCCTGGCTGTTCGACTGGGATGGCGGTTTGAAGATCGGCATGAACCTGCTGATCCTGGCAGCAGCGGTTCTGGGCCTGCTTTTCGTCTCGCGCGTAACCAGGGGCGTCGCCAATCGCTGGATCGGCCACGTGCCGAACCTGTCGAAACTCCTGCAGGCCTTTCTCGTCGCCGTCATCTACTGGGTGGTGTTTGCAATCGGACTGATGGTCGTGCTTTCGGCGCTTGGCGTCGACATCACACCTGTTTTCGCCCTTATCGGCGGCGCGTCATTTATTCTCGCCTTCGCCTTTCAGGACACGCTCGGCAATCTCGCCAGCGGCATGATGATCATGATCAACAAGCCGTTTGACCAGGGCGATTTCGTCGATGTCGGCGGCGTCGCCGGAACGGTCCAGGCGGTCAACATTTTTGCGACGACGGTGGCCACGCCCGACAACCAGATCATAGTCATTCCTAACAAGAATGTATGGGGCAACGTCATCACCAATGTCACGGCGAGCCTGACGCGGCGCGTGGACCTTGTGTTCGGTATCTCCTACGAGGATTCCATACCGCTGGCCGCGCGCGTGATCGAAGAGACGGTGAAAAGCCATCCACTGGTTCTCAAGGACCCTGAACCGGTGATCCGCGTGCACGAACTCGCCGACAGTTCGGTGAACTTCGTCTGCCGGCCGTGGACCATGACGTCCGATTACTGGACGGTCTTCTGGGACCTGACGCAACAGGTCAAGGAACGCTTCGACGAGAACGGAATCTCCATTCCCTATCCGCAGCAGGACGTTCACATCCGCCGCCCCGCGCAGGTTGAAGACAAGGATACGTGATGCGGGCCGCAGCGGGCGCGTTATTCCTCGGCAATACCTGAAAGAGGCCGCGAAGAGCGGGAATCGTTCTCCCGGTTGTTTTGAACGCTGGCAAGCACCCTGCCTGACGACCCACGACTCCGCTCGCTCAAAATCCGGACATTCGCCGGTGTTCTGCTCATCAACGCGCCGGTAAACAGGCAGCGTTGTGGATTGTAATATTTCCGTAACAAATCTGACACGCAGCATTCACGTCGACCCTCTAACCGGTGCTTGACCGGGCGTACCCGCAAATGAAGGGCTCTACATGCTGCAGCTAAAAGGCGTGACCAAGACATTCGGGAAGCATACCGCCGTGGATTCGGTGACGAGCACGCTCCTCGAAGACCAGATGGTCGGCATCATCGGCCGATCGGGCGCCGGCAAATCGACGCTCCTGCGCATGATCAACCGGCTCGTTGCGCCGAACAGGGGAACCATTCGTTTCGGCGAACTCGAAATCGAAAAACTGAGCGGCAAGGCGCTGCGTCGCTGGCAGAGCGACTGCGCGATGATATTCCAGCAGTTCAACCTGGTGCCGCGTCTCGACGTCGTGTCGAACGTTCTTCTCGGCACGCTCAACAGCCGGTCGACGATAGCCACGATGTTCAACATTTTCCCGAAAGAGGACATCCACCGCGCCATCGACATTCTCGAGCGGCTCGGGATCGGGGAAAACGCCGCCAAGCGGGCCGAGGCCCTGTCCGGCGGCCAGCAGCAGCGCGTCGCTATCGCCCGCGCATTGATGCAGGACCCCAAGATCATTCTCGCGGACGAGCCGATCGCGTCGCTCGATCCGATGAACGCGCAGGTCGTGATGGACACGCTGCGGCGCATCCACGAGGAGGATCGTCGGCAGGTCGTCTGCAACCTTCATACGCTCGACACCGCACGGCGCTACTGCGACCGGGTCATCGGCATGCGCGACGGACGCGTCGTGTTCGACGGCAAGCCGGAAGAACTGACCGTCGACGTCGCCCGCGAGATCTACGGGGCTGACGAAAACTTCAGCGAGGCTTCCACGTCCACCAGCATCGAGAGTTTGGGGACAGTGGCGGAAGAGGAAATACGGATTGCCGAAGCGGCCGTTTGAGGGCCGGCTTGCATTGCTATTTCCAGGCAAGAACTTCATCCATTCAGGAGACACCATCATGAAGACACTCATCGCCGCCCTTCTGGCGACAACCGCTTTCATCGGAACGGCTTTTGCCGCTGACGAGGAAATCGCGGAATTCCGCATCGGCATTCTGGGAGGCGAGAACGCCCAGGATCGCATGGCTTCCAACGAATGCTACCGCGTCATGGCGGAAGAACTGCTCGGCGTGCCGGTAAAGGTATTTACGCCGTCCGACTATGACGGCGTCATCCAGGGTCTTCTCGGCGGAACCATCGATATGGCCTGGCTCGGCGCTTCCGCCTACGCCAAGGCCTGGTTGACCGATCCGGAGGCTATCGAGCCGATCATGGTCAAGACCAATCTTGACAAGTCCTACGGCTATCATTCCATCGGTTTTGCAAGGAAGGATAGTGGCATCACTTCACTGGAAGACATGGAAGGCAAGGTTTTCGGTTTCGGCGACCCCAACTCGACCTCAGGCTACCTGATCCCGTCGATCGAAATTCCGCAGGAAACAGGTTCCTCCATGGAATCCGGAGCGTATTTCGGTGAAGTCAAGTTCGTCGGCGGCCATGAGCAGACAATCGTTGCCGTGAGCAATGGCGACGTCGACGCCGGCGTCACCTGGGCCGACGGCATGGGCGAGTGGGAAGACGGTTACAATTCCGGCGCCCTGCGCAAGGCCGTCGACGCCGGTCTTGTCGACATGAACGACCTGGTCGAGATCTGGAAGTCGAAACCGATCCCGGAAGGCCCGATCGTGCTGCGCAAGTCGCTGCCGGAGCGCGTCAAGATCGATATAACCACGCTCACAGCGTCCTTGCCCTACATGGCGCCGGACTGCGCCTACAGCTTCATGGCCGGCGAGGCGCTCGGTTTCCAGCCGATCAACCATGACGACTACCAGAGCATCATCGACGCACGCAAAAGCAAGTCTGAATAGTTCGACCGCCATCTGACCTGTCCGGGCCTCGCGGAAAGCGGGGCCCGGACGCATCACCGGACGCTTCCACATGGCCGTAACATCCGCAGCAACCACGCCCGAAGACAGACTTCGCGACGACTATCTTGCGATGGTCCAGCGCAAGCGTCTCTACAGCTTCATCTTCATGCTGATTTTCGTGGCGCTGCTGGTTTCCGGGTTCCAGATGGCCAACAGTCGCAACGCCGGCGGCTTTCTGGCCGGCCTATCGCAGATTTTCGACTTTCCGAGCGAAGTCATATCCGAAGCGTCACAGAAGGCGGCGCTACTGCCGGGTCTTCTCGTGAAGTTTCTGCCGTCTCTCCTCGAAACGATCAACATTGCCGCGGTCGCGACTCTCGTAGGCGCGCTTATGGCGATTGTCCTGTCGTTGCACGCCACACGGGGACTGGCGCGCTGGCCGATGGCCATTCCACTGGTGCGGCGATCCATGGACATCATGCGTGCGATCCCCGAGATCGTCGTCGCTCTTGTCCTTATTTTCGTGATGGGCGGCGGGCCGGTTCCGGCGATGATCGCGATCGCCTTTCACACCGCAGGCGCGCTTGGGAAACTGTTTTCCGAGGTTAACGAAAATGTGGACCTGAAGCCCAATGAGGGGCTTACATCGGTTGGGGCAAGCTGGAGTCAGAGCATGTGGTTCGGGATTTTCCCGCAAGTGGCTCCCAATTATCTCAGCTATGGCATGCTGCGTTTCGAGATCAATATCCGCGCCTCGGCCATTCTCGGGTTCGTCGGGTCGGGCGGCATCGGTTACGATCTGAAGAACGCGATGAGCTGGGGCAAGGGCCGTTACGACGAGGCCGCGGCGATTTTCATTCTGCTGTTCGTGACTATCGTCGTGTTCGACCAGATCTCGAGCCATTTCCGGCACAAGCTCGTTACGGGGAAGTAAACCATGGCCGTGAGCGACACCCTGGATAACGTCGGCTTTGGCCGCAAGGAGGAGATCGAGCAGTTGTTTCGCCGCAAGCGATTGCTTTCATTCGGCCTTCCGGTCGCCATTCTGCTTTACCTGGTCTATATCTTCTTCGCTTTCGATATCGCCTCGCTTTCGGATCGGTTCCGGCTGGACAATGCCGCAACGCTGGTCAGCGACGCCTACAGTTACAAGACGCATGTCACCCTCGACAATCGCACCGACAGCTTCTCCTTCGCCATAGAGGGCGAAAAGAAAGGGGCTTATCCCGCAGGGGAGACGCCCGATTGGGTGACGATCGACGGTGACCAGGCGACGGTCGACCTGCTGGGCGGATACAGCGTCGTCATCAACAAAAACCACGCCGTTTTCACGGTTCCAGGCTATGGCGAAATTGACGCCAGGGTCGCCGGCCGCAGCATCGAGACGACCCTTCCGGGCGACGAAGTCCCGGACTGGATCAACGCCTCCAGGACGCGACTGGCCGTTACTACGCCGAACGGTCGGATGTCCGTCACTCGATCCAAGATCGAAGTGTTCCGCTATTTTTATGGCTGGGAGCTGTTCTGGTTCTCGCTGGACAGTCCGTTTTACGGCATGGGACCGATGGAATTGCTGTCGACGGCCTTCTCCTCCGACCGGCTGGTTGAGGGCAAGAGCAATATCGCGGCGATGGTCGACGACTTTCTCTACAACCCCATGTGGCGGCACGCGGAGGTGTTCTGGGCAATCTTCGAAACCATTCTTATGGCGTTTCTCGGAACAATGGGCGCGGCGATGATGGCGTTACCGCTGGCTTTTCTGTCGGCGTCGAACTTTACGCCGCTCCAGACTATCCGTTTCGGGTTTCGCCGGCTGTTCGACCTGCTTCGCGGCACCGACGCGCTGATCTGGACGATCGTGCTGGCCAGAGCGTTCGGGCCCGGCCCGCTGACCGGATCGCTGGCCATCCTGCTGACAGACACCGGAACATTCGGCAAGATGTTTTCCGAGGCGCTGGAAAATGTCGACGACAAGCAGATCGAGGGCGTGCGTTCGACCGGCGCAAAACCTCTGCAGCGCTATCGCTTCGGGGTCATTCCCCAGATCGTTCCGGTTCTGATTTCACAGATCCTGTACTATCTGGAGAGCAACACCCGTTCTGCGACGATCATCGGCGCGATCGTCGGCGGTGGCATCGGACTGATGCTGACCCAGGCGATCAACACCCAGAAAGACTGGGAAGAGGTGACCTATTACATCGTGCTGATCATCCTGATGGTGATGATCATGGATACGGTTTCCGGATGGCTGCGCAAGCGTCTGATTGGCGGCAACGGGGGATGAACACCGGTCGCAGGGCCAGTTGAAACCGGAGTTGGAATATCCCGCATTTATGATAATAATCCGCTTCGGCCGCAGGCGCCGGTTCGGCGATGGATTACCTTTGCATGAAACTGTCATGCAAATCGGGTAGATGATCGCTCATCCACCGGAATCACCGTCATTCGAGGAAGACAGAATGCGATATGCAATCTATTTTGTCCCGCCAATGAACGACCCTCTGAACAGGGTCGCGACGAACTGGCTCGGCCGTGATGTCTTCACCGGACAGACGGTCGAGGCGTCGGCGATCACGGGTCTCAATTCGGCCGAGATCGCGTTCCATACCGCAGCTCCCAGACGATACGGCTTTCACGGAACGCTGAAAGCGCCGTTCGTGCTGGCCGAAGGCCGGACGGAGGAGGACCTGCTCAGGACGCTGATGCGGTTTTCCGATTCGGTTAAACCATTCGAGATTCCGCGCATGGAAATCAGCAGGATAGGCCCGTTCTTCGCGCTCACGCCGAGCGAGCCGATTCCCGATCTCCATGATCTCGCAGCGCGCGTCGTAAGGGAGTTCGACGAATTCCGCGCGCCGCCCAGCGAGGCGGAACTGGAGCGACGGAATCCCGACAGGCTGACCGTTGCCCAGCTGGAAAACCTGCATCGTTGGGGCTATCCGTACGTCTTCGAGGAATTCCGATTTCACATGACGCTTTCAGGGCCGGTAGACCGGGATGAAAGAGACCGGGTGGAACAGGCGCTGCATGCGTTTTTCGATCCGGTGCTGAGCGAGCCTGTCGAAGTCGAGAATATCGCTCTTTTCGTGGAGGACGAAGCGGGCGCGCCATTTTCGGTCCATTCGTTACATCCGCTGGGGCGACTGGATCAGCGCCGGACCGCCTGAGCGGGATTTGCAAGAGTAGAAAAAGAAACATGTCCGAACTGATACTGAAGAACGCCAGAATTGTCCTTGACGACGAAGTCGTGAAGGGAACGCTCGTCGTGCACGACGGCAAGATTGCCGATATCTCGACCGACACCTCGGTTTCCTCCGCCGAAGATCTCGCCAATGACTACCTGATACCCGGTCTCGTGGAGCTGCACACCGACCATCTGGAAGGCCATTACGCGCCACGCCCGAAGGTCCGCTGGAATCCGCTCGCCGCAGTGCTCGCGCATGACGCACAGATCTGCTCGTCCGGTATCACCACCGTTCTCGACGCCCTGCGCGTCGGCATGGACCATGATGCGGACCTGACAGCCGAGGAAATGCAGATACTCGCCAACGCGATCGACGACAGTTCGGAGAAGGGCAGCCTGAGGGCCGATCATTTCCTGCATCTGCGCTGCGAGGTTTCCGCGCCCAACTGCCACGAGCAGTTCCGGGGATTCGACGGGCATCCGCGCGTCCGCATGGCGTCGCTGATGGATCATGCGCCGGGCCAGCGGCAGTTTCGCGACCTTGATCAATACGCCGTCTATTATCGCGGCAAGCTGAAAATGACGGAGCAGGAGTTCCAGGATTTCTGCAAGCTTCGCATCGCGCAGTCTGAGGCCAATTCCGACCGGAATCGCGGCGTCATCGCAGAGACCTGCAAGGATCGTGGAATCGTGCTGGCGAGCCATGACGACGCAACGCTGGAGCATGTCGAGGAAGCCGTGCAGCAGGGCATTCATGTCGCCGAGTTTCCGACCACCATGGAGGCGGCCCGGGCCTCGAAGGAGGCCGGCATGGCGGTGCTGATGGGCGCGCCGAACGTCGTGCGCGGCGGATCCCATTCGGGCAATATCGCGGCGCGCGAACTCGCTGAAAACAGTCTGCTGGATATCCTGTCCTCGGACTACATCCCGTTCAGCCTGATCCAGTCGGCCTTTCATCTCGACAACGAAGTGGACGCGATTTCCCTGCCGCAGGCGATACAGATGGTGTCCAGGAACCCCGCGAAAGCCTGCGGTCTCGACGACCGCGGAGAAATCGCGATCGGCAAGCGCGGAGACCTTGTTCGGGTCGGCGTCGATCATGCGATCCCGATCGTGCGCACCGTCTGGCGCGAAGGCCGGCGTGTGGTTTGATGGGGTCTGGCGACGGGGCAGACCCGGCAGGCGCAGCGGGCGCGAATATTGGCGGCGGCGCCTTTATCGCCGTCGTCGGTCCAAGCGGAGCCGGCAAGGACACGCTTCTCAATCATGCGCGCAACGCGCTTGACGGCGACGAGCGCTTCGTCTTCGTGCAGCGGGCGATCACCCGTTCGGCAGACGGCGAGACCGAAGATCACCGGCCAGTCACGGACGCCGATTTCGAAGCCGAACTGGGGCGCGGTGGTTTCGCCCACTGGTGGGACGCGCACGGCCTGAAATACGGCGTGCCGGTTTCGGTCGACGACGTCGTGCGCTCCGGGCGCATCGCGATCTGCAACGGATCGCGCGGCGCGCTCGACGGCCTGCGCGCCCGGTATGCGAACTTCACCGTCATCAACCTGACGGCGCGGCCTGATGTTCTGGCCCGGCGGCTCGCCGGCCGCGGTCGCGAGAGCGAGGCGGAGATCCTGAGGCGTCTAAAGCGCCAGCCTGATTGCGATGCGCAAATGGCCGACGCGGTCGTCATCGAGAACAACGGCGCGCTGGAAGAGGCGGGCAGGGCGCTGGTCGATGCGATCGAAGCGATCAGTCGTTCAGTTGCGCAGACAGGATGATTGTAAAAACCGGTAGGTCTGTCGTTTGAGCGATCGTTCCGTGGTCGCCGGAAAGTCAATTCAACAGGCGGCATCTTTCTTTCAGGCAGGCTTCCAGCGCGTTTCGCGTTTTCGGGCCGTACTTGCCATCAACCGGACCGTCAAAATACCCCATCTCGACCAGTGAGGTCTGCAGCCTCTTCACTAAAGCCGGCTTATTTTCCTTAATAATGAAAGCATCGAGTTCCGGTAGAGCCTCCTGCCATTGACCCAACACGCTGAGGACAAGCGCCCGGATATTGTGGGCGTGTCCGTCCCCTGGACGGAGTTCCAGCGCCTTGTTTGCGTTTTGGAGCGCCAACGCGTCGTGACCCAAGGCGTACAACGCCCAGGCGCGACCGACATAGGGGAAGTAGTAGTCCGGATCGATATCGATCGCTTGGTCGTAGTCCATTACCGCCCGATCATATCGTTCCTGAAACCAGTATACGTTGCCTCGATTGTAATAGGCTTTCGCGAATTCCGGATCGATCTCCAGCGCCCGGTCGTAATAAGCGATGGCCTGCTCGTAGTTTTTACGATTCCTCTCCACCAGGCCAAGGTCGATAAAGGGATGCTTGTAATTCGGATCGAGTTCGAGGGCGTGATTTAGGTCCTCCACTGCCTGATCGAGGTTTCCAAGCCTGCGGTTTACATTCCCGCGATAATAGTAGGTCGTCGCCAGCCGCTTGCCGGAGACCTTACCCGCATCAAGGACTTTGGTGCAACCGGCGAGACTGAGCTTCAGGTCGCGTTCCTGTGCGCAGTCGTCCCAGTCGCTGGCCTGTGCGGAGGCGAATGTAGAAAGCAGCGCCAACAAGCCTATTGCCGGAAATATAAAACGCATACGGAATCCCCATCCTGATTTTGCAGAGCAACCTATCAGGGTGATCGATGGTCGATCAAGAAACGACGGCGGCCTTAGGTCTCCCGCGGACACGCCCTGGACTTACCTTTGTGCGTCGCGCAGTCCCGACCACAGGAGGCTCGCGCCCATCGTGCCGAACGCCGCGGCGAACACGCCCTCGAACCATCGGGAAAAGCGCGCGTAACCGCGCATCGCCAGTCCGGTGGAAAACAGAAACGCGTAGGCGCCGTAAATCACGAGACCCGAAAAGGCGCCCAGCGGACCGAAAGCAAGAACCTGGAGTGGGCCCAACCCCTGTCCGAAAAGGAACGAAGCCACCGCGGCCCACATCAGCGCCGCCTTGGGATTTGTCAGGACGACGAGAACGCCGCGCCGCCAGGCCGCAGCATTGCCCAGCGGGCGCTCATCCGGCTTTATCTTCGCATTCCCGCTGCCCCGGATGATCGCGCGCGCAGCCTTGAGACCGAGATAGAGCAGGTAGCCGCCTCCGGCCAGCTTCAGGATCAGCAGCGATGCGGGAAAGGCCTCGATGAGCGCGCCGAGGCCGAGTGCGGTCGCCAGCGACCAGACAAGCATTCCCGAGGCGACGCCGGCGACGACGAAGAGCGCCGGCCGCCGACCCTGCGCAAGGCCGATGGACGCGACCGCGGCGAGATTTGGTCCCGGAGATATCTGGGCGGCAAGCACGCCGGCCAATGTCACTGCGAAGATTGCAAGCATGAGGGAGCCTTTCCGATGACGCCGCTTCACATTCAGCAGGAGGATGCGATAGTCAGACCGAAAAACGCACGGCGTTGGCATGCAATGACGCGCGCTCGTCTTGAGAAGAGTATTGTCTCGATTGCGGTGACGCAACCATGAAGACAGGTCGTTCGGATAACCCGCCAACTGCAGCGAGTTGGAAAACTCCGACATCTGACCGACAAGTTACTTTCCCAGACCGTGTTGTAGCCCTTCGCCATTGTCCACACCATGTCGCAGTCCGAGGCTTGATCTCGCCTCTTCGCAGTGATACTGATCCATCAATCAATTTTAGAACAGCGTTCAAAAAATGAAGAATTCAGGCAACAAAGTGCTTATGCCGATCGGTGACGCGTCGGAAACCGTCGATACGCTTTATCCTTACTATCGGCTGCAGGAAGCCGGTTTCGAGCCGGTTGTGGCCGCGCCTGAAAAACGTATCTACCAGCTTGTCATGCACGAGGTGCGCCCCGGCTGGACGATCACGCGCGAGTGGGAAGGCTACCAGCTCGCCGCAGACGTCGCGTTCGCAGACGTCGATCCGGAAGACTTCGCGGGCGTGTTCTTCTCCGGCGGTCGCGCGCCGGAATATATCCGCGACGACGAAGACCTCATCCGCGCCACGCAGCACTTCTTCGACGCCGACAAGCCGATCGCCAGCGTCTGCCACGGGGTGGAGATCCCCGCGCGCGCCGACCGGGTCCGCGGACGCCGCATGGCGACGGTCGCCAAGTGCCGTTTCGACCTGGAGGTCTGCGGCGGCGTCTATGTGAATGCGCCCTGCGTCATCGACGCAAACCTGGTTTCGGGGCGGACATTCCACGATCACGGCCACTACGTCGGCCCATGGATCCGGCTGCTGGAGGAGTGGCAGGCGGGGGGAAAGCAGGCGGTCGCAGCCGCGGCGCGCTGAACTGACAATCACTTAAGGGAGGAACCCATGATAAACAGAATGATTATGGCCGCGCTGGCGCTCACCGTGTCCGCCGGCGTCGCAATGGCCGACTGGAAACCGGAAAAGCCGGTCACCGTCATCGTGCCTTATCCGCCCGGCGGAGTGACCGATCTCGCGGTCCGCGCGGTAGCGGCGGATCTCGAGCCCGTCCTCGGTCAGAAGCTTGTTGTCGTCAACCAGCCCGGCGCCAACGGCTCCGTCGGCACGCAAGCCGTGCTCGATGCGCCAAAGGACGGCTACACGTGGCTTTCCGGCGGGGTGCGCGACATCGGCACCTACAAGATCATGGGAATGATCGACACGACCTTCGATGACTGGCATCCGTTCATCATCGCCTCCATGTCGTCGCTACTCTCGGTCAATCCCGGCACGGACATCACCACCGTCGAGGATTTCATCGCTCGGGTGAAGTCCGACGGGGACAAGCTGCTGATCGCGACGGCGGGACCGAATTCATCCGGCGGTCAGGGACTGGCCGCGATTGCGACGGCCGCCGATATCGACCCCAAGCAGATCGTCTATGATGGCGGCAATCCGGCTATCCTCGCCACCGTGTCCGGCGAGGCGCAGGCCACCACCCAGCTCGCGCTGGAACAGGCGGAAATGATCCGCGCCGGCCGGCTGACGCCGCTGGCGGCCATCGGCACCACCGAGATCAAGCTCGGCGATCTGTCGATCCCGCCAATCACCGCGCAGCTGCCGAACCTGCCGCCCGCGGAAAACTTCGTCGGAATCTACCTGCCCGACGGCGTGCCGCAGGAGGTGCTGGACACGCTGGAAGCCGTGTGGACCGAGACCCTGTCCGGGTCCAAGGGGCTGCAGCAATTGTGCACTTCGCGCGGTTGCGGCGTGAAACCCGTCGCCGGAGACGAGGCGATGAAATCGGCCAATCCGGCCATCGCTGCCGCAGCATGGGGACTGTATGATCGCGGCGATGCGAAGATGTCACCGGAAGAGATGGGCATTGCACGCCCGTAAAGCGAAAGCGCAATGGTGAGTGAACTCAACGGTCGGCGGCTGCACGTCGCCGATCTCGCAACAGGATCGATACTGGTTCTCCTTGGCGCGGCGATGTTCGTCGCGTCAATCGCCATGCCTACCTATGCGGATCGCGGCACGGTGCTGACGGCGCCCGCAATCTTCCCCGGCTTCATCGCCATCATCCTGTTTGCTCTGGGCGCCTTGCTTACAGCGCGGACCCTGCGTCAGCCAGCGCCACTGCCGACCGGCGAAGGGGTGGCGTGGCGGCCACTGCTGACCGGCCTCGCACTCATGACGATCGCGATCGTTCTCGTCGGCCGTATTAATTTCCAGCTTCTCATTGCCGGTTTCTGCGTCGCTTTCGCGGCGATTTTCGTGTCCTGGCGCGGCGCGCGCGCCGAGATCGTCCGCAAGGCCGGCGCAATGGCCATCGTCGTTCTCGTCGTCGCCGTGCTTATCCCGATGACCTTCCAGCATGTCTTCCTGATCCGGCTGCCATGATCGACGCCTTTCTTGCCCTCGCCAGCGCAACCACGCTCTTCAACGTGCTCTGGGCGACGCTCGCCGGTATCGTGATCGGGGCGTTGCCCGGCCTCACCGCAACCATGGGCCTGGCGCTGATGACCTCGCTCACGTACGCGATGGCCGGCCAGCAGGCGATTCTCGTGTTGATCTGCCTCTATATCGGCTCGATCTATGGCGGCAGCCGCAGCGCCATCCTGCTCAACATTCCGGGCACGCCGGCCAACGCCGCGACCGCGCTCGACGGCCATCCCATGGCGCAGGCCGGCATGGGCCATCGCGCTCTGGGTCTCGCCACCGTGGCTTCGCTTACCGGCGGTCTTATCGGCGGCGTCGCGTTGGCGCTCATCGCGCCGCTGCTCGCCGAACTCGCGCTCGGCTTCGGCTCCACCGAGTATTTTCTGCTCGGCATCGTCGGCATCGTCGTCGCAGGCCGCATGACAGCCGCCGACGATCCGCTGAAGGGCTGGATCGCCGGATTTCTCGGCCTCGCCATCGCGACGGTCGGTCAGGAGACGATGCACGCCTATCCCCGCTTTTCCTACGGAAGTCTGAATCTCGCCGCCGGCATTGCGCTGATTCCGGCCATGGTCGGCGCCTTCGGGATTTCGGAGCTGCTGATGTCGCTGGGCTCGGGCAAGGCGCGCATGGTCGACGCGCCCATGCAGGCGACGCCGCTCCTGTCGAATTTCCGGGACATGATCCGCCGCAAGATCACGGTCATCCGTTCGAGCCTCATCGGCATCGCCATCGGCGTAATTCCCGGCGTCGGCGAGGATGTCGCCGCCTGGATTTCCTACGGCGCCGCGCGGCGCGCCTCGAAAACACCGGATGAATTCACGAAGGGGTCTGATGACGGGCTGATAGCCGCCGAAACCGCCAACAGCGCCGCGCTGCCTTCGGCCGTCATTCCGGCGCTGACGCTCGCCGTCCCCGGTTCCGCCCCGGCCGCCGTACTGCTTGCGGCCATGTTCATACACAATGTGCGACCCGGCCCGATGATCATGATCGAGAACCCGGATTTCGTCGCCGCGGTGTGCTGGATGGTCATCTTCGGGACCATCGCCATGGCCGTTATGGGGCTCGCCCTGTCGCGGCCGCTGCTGCTGGTGCTCAAGGTCCCGCGGGAATTTCTCACCCCGGTGATCTTCTGTCTCTGCCTGCTTGGGCCCTATGCCCTGACGCAACGCATTTTCGATATCTATGTCGTGCTTGCTTTCGGTCTTCTCGGGCTCGCCATGCGATTGATGCGATATCCGATGGCCCCGCTCATACTCGGCATCATCCTCGGCGGCATGGTCGACCAGAATCTGCGCCGCATGCTACAATTGATCGATCGGGATCCAATGCAGGTTTTCACCCGACCGATTGCGCTCGTGCTGGTCGCTGTCTGTCTGGTCGCGATCTTCGCCGGCGTTCGCCGACGTCCCCGGAATTTGCAAGTGAAAAGCCAGCAGGCCAGGAACCAGTAATGTCCGTACAACTCCGGAGAGCGATCGATATACTGGAACTGATCCAGGAGGCGGAAAGGCCGATTGGTCTGGTCGAAATCGCCCGCCAGCTCGACATGCCGAAATCGGCGGCGCACCGCCTGCTGCAGGTGTGGGTAAAGCGCGGCTATATCGAGCAGGAGGAGGACGTTCAGCGCTACAGCGCCACGCTCAAGCTCGCCATTCTCGGCTTCGCCCATCTCAACGCCACCGGCATACGAGACATCTGCCATCCGGACATGCGGCTTCTCGCCAAGGAGACGGGCGAGCTTGTTCGCCTCGCCGTGGTGGTGGGCGGCGACAGCATGGCCTGGGTCGCCGAGGCGCAGGGCGCGCGCGACGGCCTGCGCTACGACGGCAATCTCGGACGGCAGGCGGTGCTGCACGCGACCGCCGCCGGCAAGGCCTGGCTTGCAACGCTCACCGACGAGGAGGCCGCGCGGGTGGTTCTCGCGCAAGGTTTCCCCGAAGCCGTCGATGTGGGCCCCAACGCCTTGCGCACCATGCGGGCGTTGCAGGACGAGCTGGAGTCGATACGCTTGCGCGGCTATTCGACCGCAATGGAAGAGGCGTCCATCGGCGTCAACGCCGTCGCGGCCGCGATTTTCGAGGGCGTGGCGTCCGACAAGGTCGTCGGCTCGGTTATCGTCGTTGGTCCGAGCGCACGCATGACGCCGGGCCGCATCGCGGAAGTCGCGCCTCGCGTCATGACCGCGGCAAAACGCCTGTCGTCACTTTGGCCAATCAAGATTCATCTCGACACAGATGTGCCGGATCAGGGGGCGGCATGATCCCGGGACAAGGCGTGCTCGCCATCTGGAATGGCATCGAGGAAGGTCACGACGCGGAATTCATCCGATGGCATGTGCACGAGCACATTCCCGAGCGGTTGACGGTTCCGGGTTTCCTGCGCGCGCGGCGCTATACGGCGGTGGACGGTCAACCGGCGTATTTCAATTTCTACGAGACCGAAACGCCGGACGTCCTTTTCTCCGAAACCTATCTTTCCCGGCTGAATGACCCGACGGAATGGACGCGCCGGGTCGTGCCCCATTTCACGGATTTCTCGCGGACGCCCTGCCGGGTGGTTGCGAGCACAGGCCATGGAGTCGCCGGCTTCGTGCTTGCTTTGCGGCTCGATTGCAATGCTGACCTTGCAGCCCCGGTCGCCACGGCGCTCATCCGATCGAAGAACCTGACGGCCGTACACCTTTTGGAGCGCGGCGGCGAAGCGGTGCTCGAAACGGCTGAATCAGCCATGCGCGGCAAGAAGGACGAGACCTCGCGCGCAATCCTTTTGGCCGAGGGGCCAATGGCCGAGCCGTTGAAGGCGGCCGTGGACGCCATCCTGACGTCGCCGGAAGGCGACACGCCGCCAGTGACGGCGACAGGCCTGTACCGGCTGGATTTCATGATGCAAAGCTCTGTTGAGGAAGACCATCCGAATTGAATCGGAAACTCAGCCTCTGCGACCAACCTTTTGAATTGAATCAGGATCAGAGATCCCGCTCCCACATCTGGCCGACAAGGTCCTTGCCGAAACTGTGGTGCGGCTCCTCCTCGTACAGGGTGAAGCCGGCGGCCTCGTAGATGCGCCGGGCCGAGACGAGAATATCGTTGGTCCACAGCACCATGCGGCTGTATCCTCGCGCTTTGGCGAAGCGAATGCATTCGTCAACGAAACGCCGTCCGAGACCCATGCCGCGCGCCGTTTCCTCGACGTAAAGCATGCGCAGCTTCGCGGTCTCGTCGTCATCCCGCGTGACGAAAACCGAGCCGACGATCTCGCCCTCGATTTCGGCGATCCAGCAGCGGTCCCACGCGGGATCGAATTTTGTGATGAATTTCGAGACGATCTCGCCAAGCAGCGCCTCGAAGGTCCAGTCCCAGCCATATTCGATTGCGTACAGCCGGGCCTGGCGATGGACAATATAGCCAAGGTCTCCGGGTTCGGGATCGCGGAGCGTGAAGATTGCGTCCGGTTTGTTCGCGCCCAGCAGCCGTTCGATCCGGCGCATGGAGCCGACAACCTGACGCTGTTCGGCCGGGATGAGCTTGCCGAGCAGATCCGCGACTTCCGACGCCGACGCCGCGTTGAGCTTCGCAAAAGTGATCCGGCCCTTGTCCGTCAGTTCCAGATCCAGCCGCTTCGCATTTTCTTTCGAGGGCAGGCGGGTGAGCAGCCCGCGTTTTTCAAGGCCGGTTACAAGTCGGCTGAGATAGCCGGCATCGAGCCCCAGGTCCCGGCCGAGATCGGCGGCGGACACCCGGCCGCTGGCGGGCGCATTGGCGACCTCGTAGAGAACGCGCATCTGCGGAAGCGAAAATTCGGAAGAAAGCAGCCGGTCGTTAAGAGCGCCGACCAGCTTTGTGTGGAAGCGGTTGAAGCGGCGCATGGCCGCTATGTCTTCTGCGGAAACATCGTGGTTCGACATGGAGTTGCCAATAACAATTTAATATTGCCTTAGGCAACATATGGCAAAAACATCGATTTGGAAAGCCGGTTTATTCAATTCGGCCGACCCGGCCATTGATAGGCCAGCGAATGGTGCGAAGGGTTTCTTCCGGCCCCCAGAGGCGTTTCAGATCTTTCGCAAAGGCGTCGATCACGGCATCCGCGCCGGCCTTCCTTGCAGCCTTCACGGCCGACCATGTCGAAATGTAGCCGAGCAGCTCGCCGAGCGTCCATTGGCGCTCGATCGCGATGTCGGGCAGGGCAAGTTCGGGGAAGGGAAAGGGCATTGTGGCGTATCCGTCCTCGACGTGGCGACGCGCCGCCGGCCAGTAGTCGAAGATTTCCGTCCAGTAGAAGTCGTGGAAGCGCTTCCCGACTTCACCGTCGAGCTCCGGCACCCCGTAGGATACAAGCGCGACAACGGCGCCGGGACGAGCGACGCGTTTCGCCTCGGCGTAGAAAGCGTCGAGATCGAACCAGTGCGCCGCTTGCGCGGCGACGATGAGATCGACGCTGTCGTCGGTAAGGCCGATTGTCTCGGCGCTCTCCTGCCGGTAGTCGACCTTCGGATCCTGAAACGCGTTCTCGATCTGCTCCGCGCTCGGATCCGTGGCCGTGACCCTGTCGAAGCGGATGGCGAGCAGGCAGGAAAACTGTCCGTTGCCGCAGCCGACATCAAGGGCATGGCGGGTCGATCCGCACAGATCCGCCAGGGCGTCGATCAGCGCCTGCGGATAGGTTGGCCGGAAACGGGCGTAGTCCGATCCACCCTTATCGAAGGGGTTATTTCCGGCGTTGCGGCTGCTCATCGTGTGATCCTTCGCCGGCCGCCCCCGTCGTCATGACGGAGGCTGCAGCCGGTGGATGGTTTCTACGCCCGACGGCCGCCGCGCAACAAGATGTAGATCGCCGGGATCACGAGAACGGTCAACGCCGTCGACGAAGCGAGCCCGAACAGCAGCGAGATCGCCAGACCCTGGAAGATCGGGTCGGTCAGGATGACGGCGGCGCCGATCATGGCGGCGAGCGCCGTCAGCAGGATCGGTTTGAAGCGGATGCCGCCGGCTTCCAGGAGCACGTCGATCAGTTCGCGATCCGGCGTTCGCGTGTGCTTGACGAAGTCGACAAGCAGGATCGAGTTGCGAACGATGATGCCGGCGAGCGCGATGAAGCCGATCATCGACGTCGCCGTAAACGGCGCATGGAACAGCCAGTGGCCGAGCATGATGCCGATGAAGGTGAGCGGGATCGGCGTCAGGATGACCAGCGGCACCTTGAACGAGCCGAACTGGGCGACGACGAGGATATAGATGCCTACCAGGGCGATCATGAAGGCTGCGCCCATGTCGCGGAAGGTGACCCACGTCACTTCCCACTCGCCGTCCCACAGTAGAACCGGCTGGCTCTCGTCTTCCGGCTGACCATTGAGCTTGATCGTCGGCTTGGGCAGGTCGCCCCAGTCGATCTCGTCCAGCGCTTTGGCGACGGCGATCATGCCGTAGACAGGCGCCTCGAACTCGCCCGCAAGCTCGCCCATGACCATCTCCGTGGAGCGCATGTTGTGGCGGAAGATCGGGTAGCTCGACTTCTCTTCGCGAATAGTGACGACATCGCCCAGCTCCACGATGCTGCGGTTGCCCGGCAGAAGGTTGGCGGCGACCGGCGTTGCAAGCGCCCGTTCGTCGACGACCCTGTCGCTCTTGGACGGCGCGACGGTGATGGCAATCGGATGCCGACCTTCGCCGCGATGGGAATAGCCCACGGTCTGCCCGCCGAACCAGGCGGAGATCGTCTCGAAGACATCGCTGTGTTCGACGCCGAAGAACTCCAGATTGTCCTCGTCGATGAGCATGCGGATCCGCGGCGCCTGTACGCCGAAGGAATCATCGACGTCCACGACATAAGGCACCTTCAGGAAGGCTTCGCGGATCTTCTCCGCAACGGCGCGACGAGTTTCGCCGTCCGGGCCGTAGACTTCGGCGAGCAGCGTTGCGAGTACCGGCGGGCCGGGGGGCGGTTCGACGACCTTGATGGACGTTCCTTCGGGGACATCGAGATCGGCGAGGCGCTCTCGGATGTCGAGGGCGATCTGGTGACTTGTGCGATCGCGATGCTCTCGCGTGACCAGATTAACCTGCACATCGCCCTGATTGGGCATGCTGCGCAGATAGTAGTGCCGCACCAGACCATTGAAGTTGAACGGGGCGGACGTTCCGGCATAGGTCTGGAAAGACGTGACTTCATCGATATCGGCGAGCCGCTGGCTAACGGTCTCGAGCACACGGTTGGTCTCCTCGACCGACGTGCCTTCCGGCATGTCGACGACGACCTGCAATTCGGTCTTGTTGTCGAACGGAAGAAGTTTCACCGTGACGTGCTGAGTATAGAAGGCTGCGAGCGAGCCCAGCGTCGCAATCCCGACCAGCATCAGGAAGACGAAGGAGCGGAACCGGGTTTTCAGGATCGGCCGGGCGACGGCGATATAAATACGGCCGAGCGCCCCGATTGTCTCGTGATGTTCGCCGCCATGGGCGGAGGTCTTGGCCGCGATGCGCATCATCAGCCACGGCGTCAGCATGACGGCCACGAAGAAGGAGAAGATCATGGCCGCAGACGCCACCGCCGGTATCGGGCTCATATAAGGGCCCATCAGACCGGAGACGAACAACATCGGCAGCAGCGCGGCGACGACAGTGAGCGTCGCCACGATGGTCGGGTTGCCAACCTCGGCGACCGCCTCGATCGCAGCGCGCGCCCGCGGACGGTCGTCATTCATCGCCCAGTGTCGGGCAATGTTCTCGATGACGACGATGGCGTCGTCGACGAGGATGCCGATCGAGAAGATCAGCGCGAAGAGGCTGACGCGGTTCAGCGTGTAGCCCATGATCCAGGCCGCGAACAGGGTGAGCAGAATGGTCGTGGGTATGACGATGGCGACGACGATCGCCGCCCGCCAGCCAATGGCGAAAGCGACCAGAAGGACGATCGAGATGGTCGCCAGCCCGAGGTGGAACAGCAGTTCGTTTGCTTTTTCGTTCGCCGATTCCCCGTAGTTGCGCGTCACTGTCATTTCGACGCTTTCAGGAACAAGCTCGGCCTCTACCGCTTCCAACCGGTGCAGGATCTTCTCGGCGATCACCACGGCGTTGGAGCCTGGCCGCTTGGCGATGGCGATGGTGACGGCGGGCACGCGCGACAGCGTATCGCCGTCTCGTGCGATGTGCGACACGTAGGTTTCGTTCGGCGAGGTGATCAGGTCGATATTGGCGAGATCGCGGACATAGACCGGCCTGCCGTCGCGCGCCGTCACCAGCAGATTGCCGATTTGAACGCCGCCCTGCAGGGTCTGGCCGGCGACGAGTCCGACCTGTTCCTGGCCTTCGCGCACCTGTCCGACCTGAAGCGACCGGTTGGCGCCCGACAGCTTTCCGGCCAACTGCTGCAGCGTGACGCCGTAGAGAGACAGCTTTTCCGGATCGGGCTCTATGCGCAGTTCTTCCGGCTGGTCGCCGACGATATAGGTGAAGCCGACATCTTCCAGCTTGGTGACCTCTACCAGAACCTCGCGGGCAAGCCGCGTCAGGTCGTTGGCAGTCCATTCTCCTGGCGCTTCCGGATCCGGAGACAGGGTGATGGTGACGATCGCCACGTCGTCGATCCCGCGGCCGACGATCAGCGGTTCGGGTATTCCGGTCGGTATGCGGTCGAAATTGGCGCGGATCTTGTCGTGCACTCTGAGGATTGCGGCGTCGGAGCTTGTTCCGACCTCGAAGCGGGCGGTGACCATGACCTGGTCATCATTGGTCTGCGAGTAGAGGTGTTCGACGCCGTCAATGGATTTGAGGATGGTCTCCAGCGGCTCCGTCACCAGCTTGACGACGTCGTCCGCTTTCAGGCCGTTGGCCTGGACGTGGACGTCGACCATGGGCACGGAAATCTGTGGCTCTTCCTCACGCGGCAGCGTCATCAGCGCAATCAGCCCGACCGCGAAAGAAGCCAGCAGCAAAAGCGGCGTCAACGGAGAGGTGATAAAGGCCTGTGTCAGGCGGCCTGCGATACCGAGATTCATGGCGCGACCACCGTATCGCCGGCGCGCAGACCGGTCAGAATTTCAACGAAATCCTCGCCGTCGATCGTGAAGGACTCGCCAGGGATGACCGTGACTTCGGTTTCCTCGTCGCCCTTGAGAACCTTGACATAGTCCATGCCGTGGCGGGTCTCAACGGCTTGCCGCGGAACGACAAGCACCTCGCGCGAACCGATCGGAATGGTGACGAGGGTGCGTTCTCCGACAAAGAAATCGCCGAGATTGTCGACTTCGACATCGGCCGTGACGCGGCCGTCGGAAATCTCCGGGTAGACCTTCGCCACATGGCCGGTGGTCAGCATTTCGCCATCGTCTAAGGGAGTAAGCCCGCGGGCCCCGACGGTCACCTCGTCGCCCTGTTTGATCCCGGCGGCGTGGCGTTCGGGAAGCGACAGCCGCAGGAAATACCCGCCGCCGGCGATCCGGGCGATGGTTTCACCAGCCAGAACGACGGATCCTTGTGATACGGGCACGGACAGGACACGACCGGAGGCCGGCGCGAGCACAGTGCCTTCCTTCGCCTGCTGGACGATGACGGATTTGTCGGCCTCGATGGCGTCGAGCTGGTTCTGGAGGACGTCGAAGGCGGTCTGCTGCTCGTCGAGGCGCGTCTTGGCCACCGTGCCGCGTTCAAAGAGCTGTCTCGCCCGTTCTACATTGGTTCTGGCGTTTTCGAGTTGCGCTTCGATGGCGGATTGCCGGGAGTTGATCGCGTCGAGCTGAAGCGCGATCTTCTCGTCGACCACATTGGCGATCTCGTCGCCGAACTGGACCGCGTCGCCTTCATCGACGAGGATTTCGACGACCGTTCCACCGATCCGCGCGCGCGCCGGAAGCGTGTCGCGGCTCTGGACCTGCCCAAACACTGATTTCATGACCGGAAACGTTGTTGGTTCGAGCACAAAGTCGGCGGCAGAGGCGGAAGTCGCAAAAACGACAGCAATCGTCAGTGCGGTGAATTGGCGTCTCATCGTTTGATCCCTTTCAGGCTTCGACGGCCCGTTATAGTTGCGGTCAGGAAAATGCGTTGCCCGCTTTGATACCGAGCTTTTTAAACACGATAGCAGCCGGGCAAAAGCCCGTGAAGGAAGACTGGATCATGTTCAGGCCGGCAAAGGCGGTGAGCAGAAACCACCAGGGCGAGACGAAGTGGCCGAGCGCAACGGATACGAGGATAACAACGCCTGCAAAGGCCATGACAGCGCGATCGATGTTCATTTTTCTTTCTCCTTTTTCAGGTCCGGGTCCGGACAGTGGATTTCCTTGAGGGTGGTGAGCAGGTATCGGAGGTTTGCGTCTCCGATCGAGTAGTAGAGAACCTGACTTTCGCGCCGGAAGGTCACCAGACCTTCCTTGCGCAGCTTTGCCAGATGCTGGGACAGCGCGGATTGACTGAGATCAACATACTCGGCCAGTTCGTGGACCGCGCACTCACCCGAGGCCGCCAGCCGGCACAGGATCAGAAGCCGTTTCTGGTTCGACAGAAGCTTCAGGAGCCGGGCGACCTCGTGTGACCGTTCGATGAGCGGACCGATGTCGCCAAGCTTGCCGTCCGTATCCGACGTGGCGGCTTCCTTTATCTGGCGGAGCTGTTTCAACCGGCGTCTTCCATGTGGATTTCCTTGAGCTTCTTGATGCCGAGCACATCGAGAGCGAGGTTTTCGTAGAACGTTTCGCTCTTGCCGCTGCGGACCTTTCTCAGGAAATATTTCTCGAAGCCGATCTTGGCGGCGTGCACCCAGCGGCCTTGCGACGACCAGTTGACGTTGCGCGGCGGCAGTTGCGGTTGCGCGACGAAGGCGATGCCCTTGTCGCCGAAATCGGCCAGGCAGATCGCGTTCCATGTGGCGACGGCGCGGGGCTCGTCGCCCTTGATCAGCGCGGAAACGTTTTCGGCGGTCGCAGTCACCATGGATTCGATCATGAATCCGGTTTTCGGCACGCCGACGGGCAACGGGGTTTTGCCAACGGGCGGGATCGCCACGCAGACGCCGATCGCAAAGACGTTGGGGTATTTGTCGTTGCGCTGGTGCTTGTCGATCGTGACAAAGCCGCGCGGGTTCGTCAGGCCTTCGATGCCGGAGACGGCCGGGACGCCGCGAAAGGCCGGCAGCATCATCGAGAACGAGAAGGGCAGTTCGTGGGCCTTTTTCAGGCTGCCGTCTTCGTTGACCTCCTCGACATGCATGACGCCTTCTTCGACTTGTCTGACGCGCGCGTTGGTGATCCACTTGATGTGCTGATCGCGAAGCGCGCTCTCCAGCAGCGACTTGGTGTCGCCGACGCCGTCAAGTCCGAGATGGCCGATATAGGGTTCCGGCGTGACGAAGGTCATCGGAACCTGGTCGCGCTTCTTTGCGCGCCTCAGGGCGGTGTCGACGATGAAGGCGAACTCGTAGGCCGGGCCGTAGCAGGAGGCGCCCTGAACGGCGCCGATAATGGCGGGACCAGGCTTCTCGACCAGCTTTTCAAAGGACTGCTTTGCGTCCATCGCATGATCGATATGACAGATGGATTCGGTGCAGGCCTGCGGTCCGAGCCCTTCGATTTCGTCGAAGGCGAGATCCGGACCCGTCGCAATGATCAGATAATCGTAATCGACCATCTCGCCGTCATTGAGCTCGATCCGGTTTTCTTCAGGATGGACCTTCTTCGCGCCCTGCGGTTTGAGGGCGATGTCGCGTCGGGAGAATACCGGCTCCAGCTCGACGGAAATGTCGTCCCGGTCGCGCCACCCAACCGCGACCCACGGGTTGGACGGAACGAAGGAATAGGTGGAGCCTTCGTTGATGACCGTAACGTTGGCCGTGCTCCCCACCTTTTCCTTCATCTCATAAGCCATGATTACGCCGCCGAGACCGGCGCCAAGAACCACAATGTTTTTCATTTTCTCCTCCTTCTCGACCCCAAAGGGGGGGGGCGAATATTTAAATTAGAGAATGCTAATTTAGTAATTACTAAAATAAATGCAAGGAGAAAGTGCAATGGCTGAAAAAGGACTGTGCGACCGTTTCTTCAGCGGTTGGACGAGCGTTGCGATTTCGCGCACATAGCAGGCGCAACTTTCTCCTTGTCACCGCGCTGACCATGGGCAGACTGGGACGCAGCAACAGAAAGGACTGGTCCGTGGATTTTAGCGCGCTGCCAAAGGCGGAAATACATATTCACCTGGAAGGATGTTTCGAGCCGGACGATATCGCCGCGCTGGCTGCGGAAGCGGGCGAAGAACTGCCGCGTCCGCCGAGCGAACTCTACGACGTGTCATCGCTCAGCAATTTCCTGGCATTCCTGGACTGGACCTGCGGGCTTGTCCGCACCCGCGACCAACTGGCGCGAGCGGCCTACGCCTTCGCAAAGCGGCAGAGCATGTCTGGCGTGCGTTACAGCGACGTGATCGTCAATCCGACGCATTGGGAGCACTGGAAGAAGGACATTCCAGGCATGCTGGACGGCTTGCACGCCGGGTTCAGCGAGGCCGAACAGGATGGCTGCCAACCGTCCATGCTTTGCATCAGTCTATTGCGGCAGCAGACGGCTGAGGAAGGCATCGAACTGGTTGACCTGCTCGTTGAACTGAAACATCCGCGGGTCGTCGCACTGTCGATCGACGGGAACGAGACTGCGGCCGGGCGCACCGGGCCGCGTTTTGCCGAGGCCTATCGGCGGGCGGCGAAAGGGGGCTTGCGTCGCACTGCCCACGCCGGCGAATCGAGCGGTCCGGACGGCGTGCGCGACGCCATTGAACTGCTTCAGACCGAACGCATTGACCATGGGGTGCGCGCCATCGAGGACGACGAGGTCATGAACCTGCTGATCGACAACGACATCGCGCTCGGCATAACCCCGTCATCGAACCTGACTCTCGGTCTATACAAAGACTTCGCCGCCCATCCCTTCGAGAAGCTTCGCAAGGCCGGCGTGTCGGTTTCCGTCAACACGGACGACCCGGCTCCGCTGCGTCTCAGCCTCGAACAGGAATACGCCAATATGGCGGGCGCCAATGGCTGGGACAAGGAGACGGTCCGCGAACTCGCGCGCAACTCCGTGCGCGCCTCCTTTGCCAATGACGACCTCAAGGCTGGTATCCTGAAGGACCTCGACGCCTGGTAGAGCGATTAAGAAATGTGCTGCATTTGGTTGATGGTTATTGTGTAATGGTTGCACATGCAGCAATTGGAATGTGAAATCAGGACACATTTGCAGGTCGATGCGGATCGAGCAATCACCAAGACAGGAAACAGCAAGTGGCATCAGGCAAGGAAGAATCGGCGGAAGAGCGGGACGTCCGGTTCATGCGAATGGCTTTCGCGGTCGCCAAAAGGGCGCTTGATGAGGGAAGTCATCCGTTCGGCGCAATCCTCGTGGGGCCGGATGACGCGGTGCTGATGGAGCAGGGCAACGCGTTTCTGCCGCACCATGACATGACGGGCCATGCCGAACGGGTGTTGATGACGCGGGCGTCGCAGGCCTACGATCCGGAATTCCTGAAGGGCTGCACCATGTACACCTCGGCCGAGCCCTGCGCCATGTGCGCCGGGGCGGCCTACTGGGCGGGACTTGGACGCCTTGTCTACGGACTGAGCGAGGCGCGCCTGAAGACTATTACGGGCAACCATCCCGAAAATCCCACGCTTGATCTTTCCTGCCGCATCGTCTTCGCCTCCGGCCAGCGCGAGGTGGATGTGACGGGTCCGATGCTCGAAGACGAGGGCGCGGCCCTGCATGAAGGCGTGTGGGACGAGGCGCCGACGCGTCCTGAAACCGTCGGGACAAATACCTAGCAAACAGCTCAAGATCCTGTTGTAGCATAAACCGTAAAGGCGCCGCGTCTTCAGCGCCGCTTTTGCTCACTGCCGCGATGCAACGCGGTTGCGGCTGATCGGATCGTTATTTTTCAAGAACTTGCGGGACTGAGCCCTTTAAAGTTTTACAATAGGCAGTTTCAAGAAAACAATGGGCTACGGGGCGTCGAGTTTTGGCGCCCCGAATGCTATTTTTCAACGCAACCACAAACAGTCCGGAAAACTCCATGTATCCACGCGACATGATTGGCTACGGCCGCACGCCACCCGACCCGAAATGGCCTGGAGACGCCAGGATCGCCCTGCAATTCGTCATTAATTACGAAGAAGGCGGCGAGAACAATGTCCTGCATGGCGACAAGGCCTCGGAAGCTTTTCTTTCGGAAATCGTCGGCGCGCAGCCCTGGATCGGCCAGCGGCACATGAATATGGAGTCCATCTACGAATACGGGTCGAGAGCCGGTTTCTGGCGGCTTTGGCGGATGTTCACCAGCCGCAACCTGCCGGTTACGGTCTACGGCGTCGCGACGGCGCTGGAGCGCAATCCGGAAGCGGTGGCGGCCATGAAGGAGGCCGACTGGGAGATCGCCTCGCACGGCCTGAAATGGATAGAATACAAGGACTACGACAAGGAAGCCGAGCGCGCCGACGTTATGGAGGCGATCCGCCTGCACACCGAGGTGACCGGCGAACGTCCGCTTGGCTGGTACACCGGTCGGTCGTCCATCCATTCCACTGACCTGGCGATGGAAGAGGGCGGGTTCCTCTATACATCCGATGCTTATGCCGACGATCTGCCTTACTGGATCAAAGGGCCGCACGGTCCGCATCTGATCATACCCTATACGCTGGACGCCAACGACATGCGGTTTGCGACGCCGCAGGGCTTCAATTCGGGCGACCAGTTCTACAGCTATCTGAAGGACGGCTTCGATTATCTCTACGAGGAAGGCCGCGAGGGCGCGCCGAAGATGATGTCGGTCGGCCTGCATTGCCGGCTTGTCGGACGCCCCAATCGGGCCGCGGCGCTGGCGCGTTTCCTCGACTACGCGGGCTCGCATGACAAGGTCTGGATACCGCGGCGCATCGACATCGCGCGCCACTGGCGTGAACATCACAAGCCGGAGAGCGCCTGACAATGACGACGCGCGATCAATTTCTGGAGGCGTGCGGCGGAGTCTTCGAACATTCGCCCTGGATAGCCGAGCAGGCTTGGGACGCAGGCCAGATCGGCGAGCCGCTGGCGCTTGAAAACGTTCACGCCGCAATGTGCGAGACGTTTCGCGAAGCGAGCGCCGAGCAGCGGCTCGCCGTCCTGCGCGCGCATCCCGATCTTGCCGGCAAGCTGGCGATCGCCGGCGAACTGACGGACGATTCAAGAAACGAGCAGGCAGGCGCCGGCCTCGACCGGTTGACGCCGGACGAACACGCCGAGTTCACGCGTCTGAACACCGAATATACAGACAAGTTCGGGTTTCCCTTCATCATCGCGGTCAAGGGACTGGACAAGTCGGATATTCTGGATGCCTTCCGAAGGCGTGTTCACAACAGCAGCGAAGCGGAGTTCCGGACCGCGTGCGAGCAGGTGGAGAAAATAGCCCGCCTGCGGCTGCAGACAATAATAACGGAGTAAGTGGAGATGGACGTGGCGATAACGACAAAGCAGGAAATCAGGGCGCCGGAATTCACGCGCGGAAAGGTCAACCTCGCCTCGGCGCGTCTGGGCGCCGCTGCGCTCTACTCAACCGACGAGTTTTTCGCGCCGGTGGAGCGCATGCTCAACGACGATCCGGCGGTTTTCATCGACGACAAGTATGACGATCACGGCAAATGGATGGACGGCTGGGAATCGCGCCGCAAGCGTAGCCCGGGGCATGACTGGGCCGTTATCCGTCTCGCAGTGCCGGGCAGCATAGACGGGTTCGACATCGACACCAGTTTCTTTACCGGAAACTATCCGCCGGCGGCCAGCATCGAAGCCATTTTCGAGGACGACGGCGATCCCGACGATGAATCGGACTGGGTCGAGATCCTGCCGCAGACATATCTCGAACCAGACGAACATCATTTCCAACAGGTCCCGGACGCTGAAATGCGCAAGCGCGTCTGGACTCATTTGCGGATTCATATCTATCCGGATGGCGGCATTGCGCGCCTGCGGGTGTATGGAGAAGCGTATTTCGACTGGTCCAAGGTGACGGCCGAAGAGGAAGTCGATCTCGCCTATATCTTCCATGGCGGACGGGCGCTCGCCTGGTCGGACGCCCATTACGGCTTTCCGGCGAAGCTGATTTCGCCGGGTCGCGGCGTCAATATGGGCGACGGATGGGAAACCGCCCGTCGGCGCGGACCTGGCCACGACTGGGCGATCCTGAAGCTGGGCCATGCGGGCACAGTCGACAGGGTCATTGTCGACACCGCACATTTCAAGGGAAACTATCCCGACCGGTTCGACCTGCTGGGCGCTTTCATGCCGGAGCATGCGGGAAGCCTTTTGGATGAGGATATCGTCGCTTCCGCAGACTGGACGCCGATCCTGACGGACCGCAAACTGCAAATGGACCACATCCACGAATTCCATGCCGACACCATTCTCGACCGGGGGCCGTTCACACATCTCCGCCTGAATATCCATCCAGACGGCGGCGTGAGCCGGGTGCGCGTCATGGGACACAAGGCCTGATGACGGTTCGGCTCGAGGTCCGGAAACTGACGAAAGAAGCGTTCGAGCCCTTCGGCAACGTCATCGAGACAGAAGGGGCTGAAGTGCGGCTGATCAACGGCGGAACCACCGAGCGTTTTCATGCGCTGGCGCAAGCGCAGACAGGTGAGGGCGCAGCGATCGTCAGCATCTTTCGAGGCCAGCCGCGGTCATTTCCCTATTCCGTGACGATGATGGAGCGCCACCCGCTTGGCAGCCAGGCTTTCTATCCCCTGCAGAATCGGCCCTGGCTTATCGTCGTGGCGCAGGATGTGGACGGCAGGCCTGGTTCTCCTGAGGTTTTTCTGGCCTCAGGCGCCCAAGGGGTGAACTATCGGGCGAATATATGGCATCATCCGTTGATGGCGCTGGACGACGTGAGCGACTTTCTGGTGGTTGACCGCGAGGGCGAGGGCAATAATCTGGAAGAGTTTGATTATCCGGACCCTTTCGAAATAAATTGGAGCAAGTAGATGGCCAACGGACGACTGACGACCCACGTGCTGGACACGGCGAAAGGAAGTCCGGCCGCTGGCCTCAAGATCGAGCTGCGGGAGGTCTGCGCGGACGAAACCTTTCATGTGATCGGTTCGGTCGTGACCAACCATGACGGCCGCTGCGACGGCCCGCTGCTGAGCGGCGACAAAATGAAAACCGGTGTCTATGAACTGGTTTTTCACGCTGGAGACTATCTCAAGCGCACCGGCGGGGACCTTACGGAACCCGCTTTTCTCGACGTCATCCCCATCCGCTTCGGCATTGCGGACACGGATGCGCACTACCACGTGCCGCTGCTGATCTCGCCTTACGGCTATTCGACCTACCGGGGGAGTTGACCGGACGGTTGTTGTCTATTGCAACGCGGACGCGTGGCGGCTGCCGGTCGCGCAGCGTCTTCGTTCCAGCATCAAAGAAAACTTGCATTTTCCGGAACGTGCAGCAGATCATGGCGTTGAGGTTTGTTTGTCGGGGTTGAGTTCCCATGAAAGCCGAAGCGTTGCTGAGTCCGCGGCCGGAAGGTCTCTACTGCGCGCCGGGTGACTTTTACGTCGATCCGGTTCGCCCGGTTGAGCGCGCCCTCATCACGCATGGCCATTCCGACCATGCGCGCGCCGGCCACCAGGCGGTTCTGGCGACCCGGCAGACGCTGGACATCATGCGCATCCGCTACGGCGATGACTTTTGCGGACAGGAACAGACCGCCGATCTGCGAAAGACGATCGACGTCAACGGCGTGACGGTGACCTTCCATCCAGCCGGACATGTGCTTGGCTCGGCGCAGATCGCCATTGAAATTGACGGCATGCGCATCGTCGTCTCCGGCGACTACAAGCGCTCCGTGGATCCGACATGCGAACAGTTCGAACCCGTTCCCTGCGACGTCTTCATCACCGAGGCGACCTTCGGTCTGCCGGTGTTTCATCATCCAGACCCCGAAGCCGAAATCGGCAAATTACTGAAATCTCTGGAGACGTTTCCGGAGCGCAGCCACCTCGTCGGAGCCTACGCTCTGGGAAAGGCGCAGCGGGTGATCGCGCTGCTGCGCAAGCAGGGATACGACAGGCCGATCTATATCCATGGCGCTCTGGCGAAGCTTTGCGATTATTACGAGAGCCAGGACGTCGATCTCGGCGAACTCCTGCCGGCGACGGTGGAAAAATCGGCGCGCGACGATTATCGCGGCGCTGTCATCGTCTGCCCACCATCCTCATTTGCCAACCGCTGGGCGCGGCGCTTCGCCGACCCGATTTCGGCATTCGCTTCCGGATGGATGCTGATCCGCCAACGCGCCCGGCAGCGCGGCGTCGAACTGCCGCTGGTGATTTCCGATCATGTCGACTGGCCCGAACTGACGGACACGATCAGGGACGTAGGCCCGGGCGAAGTGTGGGTGACGCACGGGCGCGAAGAGGCGCTGGTGCGCTGGTGCGAACTGGAGGGCATTCCGGCGAAGCCACTCCACCTTATCGGATACGAGGACGAGGGCGACTGATGAGAGCCTTTTCCCGTCTGCTCGACCGCCTGACGCTGACGCCACAGCGAAACGCGAAACTGCGACTGCTGGTCGACTATCTTTCGGCGACGCCGGATCCGGATCGCGGATATGCGCTGGCTGCGCTCGCCGGAACGCTGGACATCAGGCTTGTCAAGCCGGCGCTGCTGCGCGAACTTGTGCTGGAGCGGATGGACGAGACGCTGTTTCGCTATTCCTACGATTATGTCGGCGATCTCGCCGAGACGATTTCGCTTGTCTGGGAAGCGCCGGTGGAGGACGAGGCTTATGAGCCGCGCCTGTCCGAGGTGGTCGAGGAATTGAACGGGCTCGGCCGCAGCGACGTGGCGGCGCATGTGCGCGCGCTCTTCGACCGGTTGGACACCAGCGGGCGCTATGCGTTGATCAAGCTGGCGACCGGCGGCTTGCGGATCGGCGTGTCGGCGCGCCTGACCAAGCAGGCGCTGGCATTGATGGGCGATGTCGACGTGTCCGATATCGAGACGCTTTGGCACGGGCTCGAGCCGCCTTACGAAAGCCTGTTCGCCTGGCTGGAAGGCAGGGGCGGCAGGCCCGAGCTGGTGACGCCGGCGATCTTCCATCCCGTCATGCTGGCGCATCCCGCGACCGACAGTGACCTCGAAAAGCTCGACCCGGCCGACTATCTGGCGGAATGGAAGTGGGATGGCATCCGCGTTCAGCTGTCCGCCGACGACGCCCATCGCAGGCTCTATTCGCGCAGCGGCGACGACATCTCGGGCAGTTTTCCCGACATTCTGGAGGCGGTCGATTTCGAAGGCGTGATCGACGGCGAGTTGCTGATCGGCGGCACAGCGCGCACCAATTCGCCGACGCTGACCTTTTCCGATCTGCAACAGCGGCTGAACCGCAAGACGGTGACGCAGAAGCATATGACCGACTATCCGGCGTTCATTCGCGCCTACGACCTGCTGTTCCTTAAGGATCGCGACATCCGGGAGGAGCCGCTGGAGGATCGGCGGGAGCGACTTTCGGAGGTGATCGAGACAGCGGCGCGGGACCGGTTCGACCTTTCGCCGCTGGTCAGGTTTGAAAGCTGGGAGCAACTCGACGGCCTCCGCAAGAATCCGCACGATCCGGTGATCGAAGGCGTCATGATGAAACGCCGCGACAGCGTCTATCAGGCGGGTCGGGTCAAGGGGCCCTGGTTCAAGTGGAAACGCGAACCGCACATCATCGACGCCGTGATGATGTATGCGCAGCGCGGTCACGGCAAACGATCGAGCTATTACTCCGACTTTACGTTCGGCGTATGGATGGGGGAACCGGGCGCCGAGGCTCTGGTGCCCGTCGGCAAGGCCTATTTCGGCTTCACAGACGCCGAACTCGAAATCCTCGACCGGTTCGTGCGCAACAATACGGTGGACCGCTTTGGGCCGGTGCGCGCCGTGCGGGCGGAGCCGCAGTCCGGCTTCGTGCTTGAAGTCGCCTTTGAAGGGATCGCGCGATCAAAGCGCCACAAGTCGGGCGTCGCGATGCGCTTTCCGCGGATCTCGCGATTGCGTCAGGACAAGCTGCCGATGGAGGCGGACCGGCTGGAGACGCTGACCGCGATGATCGATGATCGGGGTTAGAGCGCGCAGCGGAAGCCGGTGTTTGCAGTGCTGGAGTCGGGTGAATTGAAGGTGCGCGCCGACAGCCGGTAACGGTTGCAGTAGGAGGCGTGACAGAGATAGGAGCCGCCGCGGATAACCTTCGCCTCGTCATTCGACGGACCGACTGGATTAATCCGGGTGGCTGTACTTTCTTCGACATGCCAGACGGGGCTCCATCCGTCATGACACCACTCCCAGACATTGCCGGAGGCATTGTAAAGCCCGTAGCCGTTCGGTTCGAACGAGCGTACCGGCGCAGTCATCAAAAAGCCGTCGGCGGCGGTGTTGTCGGTCGGGAACCTGCCTTGCCATACATTGCACATGTGCCGACCGTCGGGTTCCAGTTCGTCGCCCCATGGAAACCGCGACTGGACGCGCCCGCCGCGCGCGGCCTTTTCCCACTCGGCTTCGGTGGGAAGTCGTTTTCCACTGGCGGACGCAAAAGCCTGCGCGTCGTTCCAGGAGACATGCACGACAGGGTGGTCGGGTCTTTCGCGCCAGTCTGACCCCGGCCCGTCCGGACATTTCCAGCAGGCGCCCTTCACGGCCAACCACCAGGGGGTTCCGGGCAGCCGATCATCCATGATGTGGTCAAAGGCGGCCGGATGGACGGCGGCTGCAAACACGAACGACCAGCCGTAGCGTTCCGCATCCGTGACATAGCCGGTCCGCTCCACGAAGCAGGCGAATTCGGTCGTCGTCACGGCGCACGAATCGATCAGGAAAGGTGCTGTTTCAACGGAGCGGACCGGGCCTTCGCCGTCGGCCGGAAAGCCGTCCGCGTCCTCGCCGCCCATGTCGAACGAACCGCCGGGAATGTGGCGCATGTTCTCCTGTGACGGCTGTTCTTGAGGCGCGAATGCGGGCGCGTTTCGCGACGGCTCGCCACTGCCGCGCGACGGCGTGCAGCAGCCTTTCGCGTCGTCCCGTTCATTCATTGCCGGACGCTACCACTCCGACAGACGCGGTGGCAACGGATCGATCGTGAAGGCCATGCGGTGCGTGAGTTTGGTGAGCATGTCCGCCTTGAGGGATAGCGAGGCCGGATCGCGCCATAGATTGTTGATCTCCAGCGGGTCGGCGACGAGATCGTACAGTTCGCCGTCGTCATGGGCATGATCGACGATGATCTTGTGCGTCTCGGTCCGCAGCATCGTCAATTGCGCTGTCGGATCAACATGATACGGCATGGCGTTGTAGTACTCGCAATAGACGGAATCGTCGCCCTTCTGCGCCGATTCGTCCCCACTCAACCAGCCGAGGAGCGAACGGCCCTGCATGCCGGCGTAGGGCGTAGCGCCGGCTGCGTCCATGAGCGTCGGCGCGAGATGGACCAGTTCCAGCAGTTCGCGACGCCGACCGGGCGGAACCTTGCCGGGATAGCGGATCATGAAGGGCACGCGGATGCCGGCGTCGTAGAAATAGGGGCCTTTGAGATAGATGTTGTGATCGCCCATCATTTCGCCATGGTCGGACATGAAGACAACGATTGTGTTGTCTTTCTGACCGGTGTCTTCGAGCGCATTGAGAATGCGGCCCATCTGCTGGTCGACATGTTCGCACATCGCCCAGTAGGCCGCCTTTACCATCTTGTGGTCGACCTCGCGCATCTCCTTTCGGCCGTATCCGCCGATGAAGCTTTTCACCTGGCCGTAGGCGCCGTCGGCATCGACACGCTGATAACGGGTCTTGGATTCGAGATCGTCCTCCATGGCCGCCGGAAGCGGGACGTCGTCGAGGCGGTCGAGCCAGCGGTCCATGAACGAGGGCGGCGGATCGAAAGGATGATGCGGCGCGTAGATGTTTGCGACGTAGAACCACGGGGCGTCGCCGGATGCGTTTCGTTCGATGAACTCGCAGGCGCGGGTTCCGCACCAGGCCGCCTCCGTCGCGTCCTCCGGCATGCCGTTGCGCACCCAGGGGGAGCGTTCGTGCGGCGTGGTTTCGTAATGCAGGCCGCGCGCTTTCAGGAACCGCGTATAGTCGGAATTCATGCCCCACATATCCATCGGCGACTGCGCCCAGTTGAACTCGGAAAAGCCGTCATCGATGCGCGGCTCCGTGGTCTTGGCGATCGCCGGGTCGCCGGGTCCGAAATGGAATTTTCCGACGAGGCCGGCGAGATAGCCCTCGTCGGCCAGCAGCTTCGAGACCGGTTTCTCGTCCGGCGGCATGATCTGGCCGTTCTGGCGCAGGCCGGTCGTGCGCGGGTAGCGCCCGGTCATGAAACTGCCGCGGCTGGGCGAACAGATCGGGCTCTGTACAAAGGCGTTTTCGAACAGGGCGCTCTCTTCGGCCAGACGGTCGATTTGGGGCGTGGACACCTGATCGTTGCCGTAGCAACCCAGCGTGTCGGCGCGCTGCTGGTCGGTGCAGACGATCAGGATATTCGGACGGTCACTCAAGCCAGGTCTCCTTTAAAGGCCGGGACTCGATCGTTGAAAAGAGCCCATTGACAAAAAAACGTCGATCCGCAAGACTGTCAATAGTGAAAGTAATAAGTTTCATTTTTGAAAGTAAATGATGGCTAACCCACTGGCTGCCGGTCGCCGCTCCCTGCGGCTGATCGAACATCTTGCGGAGTACCCTTACGAGCGGTCGTTCTCCGATCTCGCAAAGGCGATGGATCTGTCCGGGGCGTCTCTGACGCGTCTTCTGAAGATGCTGGTGGAAGAGAACTGGATTCGTCAGCGCCAGTCGAACGGTCACTACACAGTCGGGTACCGGACCTTGCAACTGGGCGACGCCTTGCGCTCTTTCGGACTGCAAAGCGCGCAGGTTCTGCAAAGCGCGCAGGTGCAGGGAACCGTCGCCAATCTGGCCAATCAGACCGGACATTCGGCCTGTATCGCCTCCTATCATGGAGACTGCTTTGTGCTGCTCGCCAAGACCGAACTGCACAATTGCTACCATTTCATCGATATCTTCGCGCCGAATACGGACTGGATTCAGAACGGCATGGGCCAGTTCCTGCTTGCTTATCAACCGAAAGCGGACGTCGAGCGGATCTATCGCGATATCTTCGGTTTGGAAGTTCCGCAGCAGCACCTGGACGGTTTCGAGGCAATTAGGAAGACAGGCCTGCTGGTTCGCACCGAGGGCGCGATCACCCGTTTCGTCATGGGGCTGGATCAGCAGGGATCGGGAATAGTTCGCAATGTCGTGTCGGTGGCGGCGCTGAATGCGCATCCGATCAACAAGACCGAAATCCTGTCCAAACTCGAATTCGCGGCCAAGAAGGCTTCGAGCGGGCTGGCGGGTCGACCTTTTACACCAGTTGCACAATCTGAAATCTAAACCAACCAGAAGGAACACATGGCATGTTGAAAAGCAAAGTACTCGGCGCCGCGGTGGCGCTCGCCGCAACGGTCGCACTCAATGTCTCGGCGCACGCGCAGGAAGTCGTTCGCTATGCGACTGACGGCTACGGAATGGGCTCGCTTGCAATCGTGGCAGCCGAAAAGGGCTTCCTGGAAGAAGAAGGCATCAAGCCTGTTGTTCAGACCTATTCCTACGGTGTCGACACGGTTGACGCCGTGCTTGCGGGCAACGCCGATTTCGGCGTTATCATCGACTTTCCGCTCCTCACACGCTTCGCCGCCGGCAAGCTGATGTCTCCGGCGATCATCGCCGAGCCGCTTCCGGGCTGGCACAAGCTCTACACCAAGGCCGATCTCGAAATTCCCGGCGACCTGAAAGGCAAGGATATCGGAGTGGCTACCGGCACCGCGCAGGAATTCGTCACCCGCACCTACCTCTCCGACAACGGCCTCAACCCCGAAGAAGACGTCAACATGGTCGGCTTCACGAGCCTTTTCGAGATCGTCGGCGCCATGAAGGCCGGACGACTGGACGCAGCCTGGATCTGGGGTGAGGGCGTTCCGACCATGGACGCCGATGACGGCTGGAAATTCATCGCCGACGACAGCATTGTCAACCAGAGCACCAGCGCGCCGCTTGTTGTCTTGAAAGACTACTACGAAAACCACAAGGACACGGTCGCCAAGACCCTGCGCGCGTTCCAGAAGGCCTCCGAATACATGGAGTCCGACCTCGACGAAGCGGTCGCGCTGATTGCGAAAAGCGTGGGCGGCGACGCGGCGCAGATCAAGAACGTCGTCCAGCAGCAGCGCTACGGCCTGAGCTTCGGCGGCGCGCCGATGTCCAGCCTGAAGGCGAAGTACGACTTCCTGGTCGCCGCCGGAAAGATCGAGCCCTACGACTTCACCGCGCAGTTTGACGCCGGCGCCCTGTCGGAAGCAGTTCCGGGCGTCGAAGTCGATCCGATGCTTCAGAAGTAAGTCGAGCCTGCAGAACAGTCCCGTCGGAGACAAAGAATGACGATTGAAATGACCAAAGTTTCCTTCGCCTATCATGGCGGGACAAGCGGCCTTCCGGTCCTTGCGGATGTGGATCTCACCGTGCCCGACGGCGAGTTCCTCATCCTGCTCGGGCCGAGCGGTTGCGGGAAGTCGACCTTGCTGAAGCTGATCGCCGGCTTCGACAAGCCGACGACCGGCGAGGTAAAGGTCGCCGGCAAGACCGTGACGGGTCCGGGCAAGGACCGTGGCATGGTTTTCCAGGATCTCGACAGCGCCCTGTTCCAGTGGCTGACGGTTCGGGGCAATGTCGAATTCGGTCTGCGCATGAACAAGGTTTCCGACGCCGACCGCAAACGGCAGGCCGACGAAGCATTGCGCATGGTCAACCTTTCCGGCCATGTCGACAAGCTGCCCGACGAGTTGTCAGGCGGCATGAAACAGCGGGTGCAGATCGCCCGGATGCTCGCCATGCGTCCCGAAATCATGCTGATGGACGAGCCGTTCGCAGCGCTCGACGCCCAGACGCGCCAGATGTTGCAGACCCAACTCGTCACCATCTGGTCGGAGGTCAAGCGCACGGCGATCTACGTGACGCACGACATTCGCGAGGCGCTCAATCTCGGTCAACGCATACTGCTCATGTCGGCGGGACCGCGCGCCGGCATCAAGCACGAATACGAGGTTCCGCTGTCCTATCCCCGCGACCAGACCGATCCGACCTATATCGACCTGCTGGACCGGCTTTCGAAGGATATCGAGGAAGAGGTGACCAAGGTATGGTCGTAGAAACAACAGAAACAACGCCTCCGAAAAAGGCGCCGTTCGGGCGCTTGATCACCGGCTTCTGGATCTCCTTCCTGTCGGTCGTCTTCGGACTGATCGTCTGGGAGATCGCCGCGCGCAATTTCATCGATCCGTTCTTTCTTCCGCCTGTCAGCGCCATCGTCGCAGGCGCTGTGGAGCTGATCGAGCGCGGCTTGCTGTTCCAGCATATCGCCATCAGCCTCTTCCGTATCCTCACGGGCTTTATCCTCGGTAGCTTCGTCGCCATACCGCTCGGACTGATCATCGGCAGCTACATGCCGGTGCGGCAGATCTTCGATCCCTACATCCACTTCCTGCGCTTCATCCCGGCGCTGGCGCTGACCACGCTGTTCCTCGTCTGGTTTGGGGTGGGCGAGGTCTCGAAAATCTTGCTGGTGATGTATTCGACGGGATTCATCGTCGTCATCAACACTGCCACCGGCGTGGTGACAACGCACAAGAACAAGAAACTCGCAGCCGAGACGCTGGGCGCTTCGACCTGGCAGATCTTCTGGTTTGTCACCGTGCCTGCGGCTGTCCCCTCGATGTATGTCGGCATGCGGCTGGCGCTCGCCGGCTCCTTCCTCGTCATCGTCGCGGTGGAAATGCTCGCGGCGGAATCCGGCCTCGGCTACCTGATCTGGACGTCGAAACTTTATTTCCGGATCGACTGGATGTTCGTCGGGATCTTCCTGCTGGGTTTCTTCGGGTTGTTGACCGATTACGCCTGGAAAATGCTCGGACGGCACTGGTTGCGCCGCTATGTCCGCGAGACGGCCAACTACTGACATGGCGCCGAACATTATCGTATTCCTGACCGACGATCACGGCCAGTGGGCGCTCGGCTCATCGGGAAATCCGGTGCTCGAGACGCCCAATCTCGACTACCTCGCCCGCACGGGCGCGGTGATGGAAAACGCCTTCACGCCGACGCCGGTCTGTTCGCCGGCGCGCGCCTGCTTACTGACAGGTCTTACTGCCTCGCAGCATGGCGTGCATGATTATCTCGACAACGCGCCGGCGCGTTTCGGGCGGGATTGGCTGGAGGGCCAGGAAACAGCGGCCGAACTGCTGCAATCGGCCGGATATGAGACGGGGCTGGTCGGCAAGTGGCATCTGGGAAACGACAGGAAACCGGCGAGGGGGTTCGAGCATTGGGGCGCACTTGCGGGCGACTACCCGATCGACGCAGCCGGCCCGGCGCGCTACTGCAAGGACGGCGAGATCGTGACCATCGCCGGCTCCAAGGCTGACGTGATCACTGACGCCGCGATCGACTTTCTCAAGAAGCGCGACGCGGAAAGGCCGTTTTTCCTCGTGGTGGGGCATGTCTCGACGCATAGCCCGTGGGAAGGCCATCCGGAGCGTCTGGTGGATCGCTACCGCAGCCATGATTTTGCGGAACTGCCAACGGACAAATCCTATCCCTTCGGCGTGCAGAACCTGGAATCCAGAGATCTGATCGATCGTTCGGAACAGGGCGAGGCGCTGGCTCAGTATTACGCCTCGGTGACGGCGATCGACGAGGGTATTGGCCGGATGCTGGATGCGCTCGACTCCGCTGGCGTGGGCAAAGACACTCTGATCGTCTATACGTCCGATCACGGTCTGAATTGCAGCCATCACGGCATTTGGGGCAAGGGCAACGGCACCTTACCGCTCAACATGGTGGAGGAGACGATCCGCATTCCCCTGATTGTTTCTGGGCCAGGCGTGGCGAAGGGGCAAAGAAGAACCGAATTCGTCGATCACCTTGACCTGTTTCAAACGCTACTTGATGTCGCAAAGGTCAGTCCCCCGACGGACGTCGACTATGCCGGCCGTTCCTGTCTGGGTCTCCTCGGGGGCGAAGCCACGTCTGCCTGGCGTGACATGCAGTTCTGCGAATACGGAACAACGCGCATGGCAAGAGGCGGTCGCTACAAATGCGTCGAATGGCTTGATACCGGAACTGCGCGTCTTTTCGATCTTGAGGCCGATCCGCGCGAAGAGACCGATATCGCCGGCGATCACCCGGAGCTTTGCCGGTCTTTGAGCGATCTCATCGCGGTCTACTACGAGCGTTTCAGCACGCCGGAGCACTCCGGCGCTCGGCCGGGCGGGCCAGAGCCCACGAACGAAACTTCTCCCTGGGTATTGTAGTTCAGCTTACCGCGCAGGCTGCGTCGCCCGGAATGCGATGGCAGCGTGCAGAGCGATGACGAGAACGGCGCGGTGAGATATTGGGCATGGCCCGCCGGTTGGACAGCGAAGATCCAGGCCGAAAGCGGCAGAAAAAGGACGATTGCCGTGACGAGGCCAGGATTATTTTGCCGGGTGCGGACCGCAGCCACTGTGCGCCCAATCGCTCCGACATATGTGTCGTGTGATGTAGCTGATTTGCCGGGTCTGATAAACAGGCCCGCCTACGAAATCGGTCACTGTGTGGCGAGAACGCTCTTCGCCGGTTCTCCGGCGACATAGGTCTCGACGATCGCGCGGTCGTCGCCGAGCGTCTGCATCAGGAACAGTTCTTCCGCCAGCGTGCCGACTGTTTCCATCCTCAGCTTCATGGCCGGCGTAGCTGTGGCGTCCAGTACCACGAGATCGGCGTCGTGACCGGGTTCCAGCGATCCGATCTGCTGGTCGAGGGAAAGCGCCTCTGCATTGCCGCGCGTCAGCCGCCAGAAGCTTTCCAGCGGCGTTATTCTCTGCCCCTGCAGTTGCAAAACCTTGTAGCCTTCGTCGGCCGTCCTCAACATTGAATAGTTTGTGCCGCCGCCAACATCGGTCGCGATGGCGATGCGCACGCGCTTCTCGCGTTCGTCCAGCGTCTTTAACGGAAACAGCCCGCTGCCGAGGAACATGTTCGAGGTTGGACAGAACACGGCGACGGAGCGGCTTTCGGCCATGGCGTCGGACTCGCGCTCGCTCAGGTGTATGCAGTGGCCGAACAGGCTCTTCTCGCCGGCAAGGCCGTAGTGTTCGTAGACGTCGAAATAGTCTTTCGCAGCCGGATAGAGTTCCTTCGTAAATTCGATTTCCGCAATGTTCTCCGACAAATGCGTCTGCATGAGGAGATCGGGATATTCGCGCCGCAACGCCGCGGCCATCTCCATCTGTTCCGGCGTCGAGGTGATTGCGAAGCGCGGCGTGATGGCGACGTGCTGCCGCCCGACGCCGTTCCACCGTTCGATGATCGCCTTCGTGTCGTCGTAGCCGCTCTGCGGCGTGTCGCGCAGTTCAGGCGGCGCGTTGCGGTCCATCATCACCTTGCCGCCGACCATGCGCATGTTGCGGCGGTGGCTTTCGGCGAAGAAAGCCTCGGCCGATTCCTTGTGCACCGAGCAATAGGCGACTGCGGTCGTGGTCCCGTGGCGGGTGAGTTCGTCGAGAAAACGCGCCGCGATGCGCTGCGCGTGGGCCGGATCGCGGAAACGCTGCTCCTCGACGAAGACGTATGTGTTGAGCCATTCCAGCAGCGCAGGCGCATAGGAGCCAATAACCTGCATCTGCGGCAGGTGAATGTGCGGGTCGATAAACCCCGGCATGACGAGACAGGGCCGGTGATCGATGACCGGAGTGTCAGCCGACGCGCTCCCGGCGACGTCCGCGTAATCGCCGGCGGCGGCGATCAGGCCTTCGCGGATCAGCAGCGCTCCGTCTTCTTGATAGGTATAGGCCTCGGCGTCGTCGACGGACATCGGTTGCCGCTTGAATGACAGCAACCGCGCGCGAATGAGCTTTTCGGTCACGTCTAGTTCCTGTCGCCGTGAACCGAAGTCTCGAACCAGGCGACGAGGATTTCGCGCTCGTCCGGTGCGATTTCGGTGACGTTGGCCGGAGGCATGGCGTTGGTGCGGCCCGCCTGTAGATAAATTTCGCGCGCATGGGCGGCGATTTCGGCGTCGCTTTCCAGAAGCACGCCCTTCGGCGGGAAGTTGACGCCCTGCCAGACCGGATCGTTTGAATGGCACATGGAGCAGCGCGAGAGCACAATGTCTTTCACCGCCGGGAAATGCGCATTGTCCGCAAAACGCTGATAGGTGGCCGGAACCGAAGTCTCGCCTTCTGCGTCCATATCGCTCAGCTTCGGCGGTGAGGACAGCCAGATGATGACGATGAAGATGATCACCGTGACCAGCCAGGTCCAGGTCGGGCTGCCCTGGCGGGCGTGGCGCGTGTTGAACCAGTGGCGGATGGTGACGCCCATCAGGAAGACGAGGGATGCGATGATCCAGTTATATTCCGTCGCAAAAGCCAGCGGATAATGGTTCGACAGCATCAGGAAGATGACCGGCAGGGTCAGGTAGTTGTTGTGCGTCGAACGCTGCTTGGCGATCTTGCCGTAGATCGGATCAGGCGTCTTGCCCGCGATCAGGTCGGCGACCACGATCTTCTGGTTCGGGATGATGACGAAGAAGACGTTCGCGCTCATGATGGTGGCGGTGAAGGCGCCCAGATGCAGGAGCGCGGCCCGTCCTGTGAATACTTCCGTATAGGCCCAGGCCATCGCCACCAGCAAAACGTACAGGAACACCATCAGGATCGTGTTGCTGTAGTTGACAAAGGTCTTGCAGATGAGGTCGTAAGCGATCCAGCCGAAAGCGATGGAAGCGAGCGAGATCAGGATCGCGACCGGTATCGAGATATCCATCACGTTCGGATCGATGAGGTAAAGATCGGCCCCGGCGTAATAGACGATGCACAGCATCGCGAAGCCCGACAGCCACGTCGTGTAGGACTCCCACTTGAACCAGGTCAGATGCTCGGGCATCTCCGGCGGCGCGACCAGATATTTGCGCATATTGTAGAAGCCGCCGCCATGCACCTGCCATTCCTCTCCGCTGACGCCTTCCGGCAGACCTGGTCGATGCTGCAGCCCGAGATCGAGCGCGATGAAGTAGAAGGAAGATCCGATCCAGGCAATGGCGGTGATCACGTGCAGCCAGCGCGCAGCGAAAGCAAGCCATTCCCAGGTGACGGCGAAATCGTACATGAAATATCGTCCCCGGCAGTTTTGTTTATTGTGCAGGGCAGCGAGGCTCTTGAAAAGAGGAAAGTCGAATGATGACTTTCAAAAAAATCTGTTAAATCATATGGTCTAACCATGTCATACTTTGAAAATCTTAAGGTCTTCGTCCGCGTCGTCGAACTTGGAAATCTCTCCGCGGCGGGTCGGGACATGCGTATTTCGCCGGCCGTGGCCAGCAACCGCGTCAAGGAACTGGAGAAATATCTCGGCGTTCGCCTTTTCAACCGCACCACGCGACAGCTTACACCGACCGAGCACGGGCAGATCTTCTACAAGGGCGCCAACCGCATCATCCAGGCGGTGGACGACGCCGAGGCGTCAATTGCGTCTGTCTCCGGCAAGCCTAAGGGAACGATCCGGGTCAGTGCGCCGCTCGGTTTCGGACGGCGTTACATCGCCTCCGGCATACCGGCGTTTCACGACCTTTATCCCGACATCGAGGTGCGTCTGCGGCTCTCCGACCACAATGTCGATATCCTCAAGGAACGGATCGACCTTGCGTTCCGCCTCGGCGTGATTGAGGACTCCAGCCTGCGCATGCGCTCGATCATGGAGTGCGAGCGGGTGCTTTGCGCATCGCCCGCCTATCTGAAGAAACACGGCGCGCCGGCGACGACGGATGCACTGGCCAAGGGAAATCACAATTGCCTGCTTTTGCGGTTTCCCGGCTCCACCGAACATGCATGGACGCTGCAGACGCCGGAGGGCGTCAGCAAGATCGATGTGCGCGGCGTTTTCGATTCCGATGACGGCGACGTGCTTCTGGCCTGGGCGCTGGAAGGCCACGGCATCGCGAACCGTCCACGCTTTGAAGTGCAGGCCTATCTTGAGGAGGGGCGACTGGTCGAAGTATTGAAAGATACGCCGCCGGTTCCCGCCCAACTCGCCGCAATCTATCCGCACAAGGATTTCCAGGACCCCAAGCTGCGGTTGTTCATCGATTTCATGACCGCGCGATGCCAGAAAATGATTCTGGAAGCGCTGAACGGGAATTGACGCCAAAAGGCGGCTTTCCGCCATTCCGGCGCTGGTCTGCGCGAACACGCGGCCGACGTCGGTCGGCGAAGAATGGTGGTCGATCGCGATCTTGATGTTCGGATAGTTGTCGAGGGTCGATTGCCGCGCTGCGGCGACTTCGTGAATGAAGACATCGGCGCCGTGCGCCTGAGATATCAGGTTTTCGTTGTAACGCGTGTCGTGGGAGTGCACGAAGACATGATCGCCATATTCGACGCGAAATGCGAAGGCTGTCGGTATGTTGTCGCCGTGATCGACCAGAATGGCGATAATCTTCAATCCGCCGCGGTCATAGACGACTCCTTCTTCGTAGACGTGCGGGATAATGCGCATGTCCTCCGGGTCGATCTCATGGTCGGCCACGCGGATGTCGCGATCGGGTTTCGTCGCAAGCCAGGCGCCTTCGGCGAGGTACTGCACGCCTTCCGGGCCGTAGACGTGCAGAGGACCGCCTCTCCCCGCCCATGCCTGCCGGATGGTGCCCGACATCAGGAGATCGAAAATGCCGCTATAGTGGTCGGAATGGTAATGCGACAGGATGATCGTATCGACATATCCGACGGGAAGTCCGAGCTGCGACAGTCGAATAACCGCGCCGCGACCGCAATCGATCAGGACGCGCTGTTCGCCCGCTTCAATAAGGGTGGATGTTCCGAACGCCTGAACGCTTGGGTTCGGAATGCCGGTTCCCAGCAGCGTAATCTTCAGCATGGGTTTTCCGACGTCGCGACTAACATGTAAAACTATTCCTCATTCCATTTGGATATAATTTTCGCATATCGAAAATATTTGCACATATCGAAAAGCCAAAGAGGAACCGGGCCGTCGTCAAGCTTTTATGTGTACGGGTTGCGGGTTTTACGACTGAGAATGACTGCCAAGTACGGTCACCAGTTCGGCGGCGACGAGCGCTGCAATTACGGCCGGCCGCTTGTCACGGACCTGCGAGCCGCCGATCGGGCATACGAGCCGCGTCGGGTCGGCGCCGCCGCCTTCCTTCTTCAGCCAGCTTCGCAACTGGGCGAGCTTTGTCTTCGAGCCGATCATCCCGACATAGGGGGCGTCATGGCGCTGCAACGCCTGCTCGATGATGATGAAATCCTGCGCATGTTCATGGGTCATCGTCACATAGGCGGAGCCTGCCGGCGCATCGGCGATGACGCTTTCAGGCACTGCGGTCAGGCGTTTCTCCACTCTGTCGGTCGCGCCGTCCAACTCCGCTTTGCGGCTTTCAACGAGCACGGTGCGCACAGGCAGCAAAGAGAGCGCTTCGGCGAGCGCCTTGCCGACATGGCCGGCGCCGAAGACGTAGACGCAGGGCAGGGCGTCTTCTTCCTTGCGGCATTCGGCTCTCAGGGCGTCATGGCTTGCGGCGTCCAGCCTGACGAACGAAAGCGCGACATTGCCGCCGCAGCACTGGCCGATCTCGGGTCCGAGCGGGATGTCAAGATGCGCCGAAGTCACTCCGGAAATCAGCAGTTCGCGGGCCTTTTCAATGCCCGCAAGCTCAAGCTGACCGCCGCCGATCGTACCGGCCTGCGCCAGGGCTGAAACGAGCATCCACGTGCCTTTTTCGCGAGGTGTGGAGCCGCGCGCATTGGCGACGGTGATCCTGATCAGCGGCTCGCCGGCGTCCAGCAGTTCAATCGGCGAGAGCGGTCGCGCCATGGATCATGCCTTCTTCATCCGTTCGACGGCCATGAGAATGCGTTCGGGTGTCGCCGGTGCGTCGAGGCACGGGCAGACACGGTAATGGGCCACACTGGCGACGGCCATCGAAAGGGCCTCGAGTACGGAATTGGCGAGCATGAACGGCGGTTCGCCGACAGCCTTGGAGCGCCGGATTGTGCGTTCGCGATTGGTCGACCACTGGGCGAGCGTCACGTTGAAAGTCTTCGGCTTGTCGGAAGCGAGCGGTATCTTGTAGGTCGACGGCGCGTGGGTGCGCAGCCTGCCCTTGTCGTCCCACCATAGTTCTTCTGTCGTCAGCCAGCCCATACCCTGCACGAAACCGCCCTGAACCTGTCCAAGGTCGATCGCCGGATTGAGCGACTTGCCGACGTCGTGGAGGATGTCGACACGGTCGACATGATACTCGCCGGTCAGCGTATCGATGCTGACTTCGGAAACTGAAGCCCCGTAGGCGAAATAGAAGAACGGTCGGCCCTGGCCCTTGTCGCGGTCCCAGTGGATTTTCGGCGTCTTGTAGAATCCGGCGGCCGACAGCTGCACACGCGCCATATAGGCCTGCTTGATCATGTCGGCGAACGGGATCAACTGGTTGCCGACGCGCATGTGGTTCGGCACGAAATCGATCTGTTCTTCAGGCACGCCGTATTGCTCGGAAGCGAACATCACCAGCCGCGTCTTGATCTGCTGCGCGGCATTGGCTGCGGCCATGCCGTTGAGGTCGGAGCCGGAAGAAGCGGCGGTCGCCGACGTGTTCGGCACCTTGCCGGTGTGGGTCGCCGTGATGCGTACATTTTCCAGGTCGATCTGGAATTCGTCCGCGACAACCTGGGCCACTTTTGTATTGAGACCCTGGCCCATCTCGGTGCCGCCATGGTTCAGATGGACAGAGCCGTCCTGGTAGACATGGACGAGGGCGCCCGCCTGGTTAAAGAAGGTGGCGGTGAAGGAAATGCCGAACTTGACGGGCGTGAGCGCGATCCCCTTGCGGATGATCTTGCTCGTCCGGTTGAAGTCGATGACCGCCTTGCGCCGCGCCTGATAATCGGAGCTTTCCTCGATCTCGTCGACGATGCGCGCGATGATGTTGTCTTCCACCTTCTGGTGGTAGGGCGTAACGTTGCGCTTGTCCTCGTCGTAGAAGTTGACCCGGCGGATATCCAGCGGATCCCTGCCCAGCCGGTAGGCGATTTCCTCGATCACCCGTTCGCCGCCGATCATGCCCTGCGGGCCGCCGAAACCGCGAAAGGCGGTGTTCGAGACCGTATTGGTCATCATCGGCCGGGAGGTCAGGCGAGTGTTCGGCAGGAAATAGCAATTGTCGACATGGAAGAGCGCGCGGTCAGTCACCGGTCCCGACAGGTCGGAGGAGAAGCCGCAGCGGGCGGCGAAGGTCGCCTCAAGCGCCTCGATCCGGCCGTCATTATCGTAGGCGACGTCGTAGGCGATGTGGAAATCATGCCGCTTGCCGGTGACGGTCATGTCCTCGTCGCGGTCCGGCCTGATCTTGACGGGTCGCTTGAGCCGTTTGGCCGCGATGGCGGCGATGGCGGCGAAGATGTTGCCCTGGGTCTCCTTGCCGCCGAAACCGCCGCCCATGCGGCGGACATTCACGGTGACTGCGTTGGATGAGGTTCCGAGCGCGTGCGACACCATGTGCTGGATCTCGCTCGGATGCTGGGTCGATGCGTAGACGGTGACTTCGTCGTCCTCGCCGGGCACGACCAGCGAGATCTGGCCTTCGAGATAGAAATGATCCTGTCCGCCGACGCGCATTTCGCCTGAAAAGCGGTTTGTGCCATTGGCGAGCGTCGTGTCCACGTCGCCGTATTGCAGTTTCAGCGGATCGGTGACGTGCTTGTATCCGGCGTTCATGGCGCCGACGACGTCGGTCTCGAAGGGGAGATCCTCATACTCGATTTCAGCGAGGGTCGCGGCCCTGCGGGCTTGCTCGCGCGTTTTGGCGATCACGGCGAAGATCGGCTGGCCGTGATAGAGACAAGTGTCGGTGATCAGGATCGGCTCGTCGTCGAGACCGTTCGGGCTGATGTCGTTGACGCCCGGCACGTCGTCCGCCGTCAGCACGTCGACGACGCCGGAAGCATCGCGCACCTTGTCGAGATTGATCGAGACGATTTTCGCATGGGCGCGATCGGTCATGCCGAGCGCGGCGTGCAGCGTGCCGATCGGTTCGCCGATATCGTCGGTATATTCAGCCGTTCCGGTGACGTGCTTGTGGGCGGAATCATGTCGGCGCGGCGCGTGAACGCCGCCGGAGATTTCCGTGCTGCTGGCGGATGTCTGTTCCATGGTCATGCTCCCGCCGTTTCGTACCGTTCGATGACGACCGAATTGCCTTCCGTCTCCAGGAAGAACCGCTTGAGCAGGTTCTTCGCAACCAGAAGCCTGTAGTCCGCAGTCGCACGCCAGTCGGTGAGCGGCTGGAAGTCTTTTTCGAACATTCCCATGGCGGTGTCGATCGTGGCTTCGTTCCAGGGCTGGTCCTTGAGCGCCGCTTCGACGGCGGACGCCCGTTTCGGCGTTGCGGCCATGCCGCCGAAGGCGATGCGGACATCGGAGACGCGACCCGACGCGATCTTGACGTTGAAGGCGCCGCAGACAGCCGAGATATCCTCGTCTCGCCGCTTGGAGATCTTGTAGGCGGCGAAAATGCGCGATGCGTCCAGCGCCGGAATATGGACCGCCGAAACAAATTCTCCGGGCTGGCGGTCCTGCTTCCCGTAGTCGATGAAGAAGTCCTCAAGCGGCAATGTGCGCTCGCTTGCGCCCTTGCGCAGGGTCACCTGCGCCGACAACGCAATGAGCGGCGGCGGGGTGTCGCCAATCGGAGACCCATTGGCTATGTTGCCGCCGACGGTGCCCATGTTGCGCACCTGTTCGCCGCCGATGCGCTCCCAGAAGCCGAGCATTGTCGGATAGCGTTTTGCGATCGCCTCGAAGGCGTCGCTGTAGCTAACGCCGGCGCCGAGCGTCAGACCCTCGCTTGTCTCGGTGATCTGCTTCAGTTCGACGAGATTGTTGATGAAGACCACCGGCGTGATCGAGCGGAACTTTTTTGTGACCCACAGGCCGACATCGGTGGAGCCAGCGACGATTGTCGCCTCGGGATTGGCTTCCAGAATATCTGCGAGATCGTCCACGGTAGCCGGAACGAATATCGTTCCCTTGCCGGTTTCGATTTCGACGCGGGCGCCGTCGCGCAATTCGCTCAGCCTGGCTTCCATGGCCGCCCTGCCGGCGACGAGGCGATCGTCGTCGCTTGCGACGCTGCTCGCCGCTTTCGCCGCCTCGATGATGGTCTCGTATCCGGTGCAACGACAAAGATTGCCCTGTAGCGCCTTTTCTATCGCCGCAGGCGTCGCGTCGGACGTTTCGAGCCACAGATCGTAAAGCGACATGACGATGCCGGGCGTGCAGAACCCGCATTGCGAGCCGTGCCGGTCGACCATCGCCTGCTGGACCGGGTGAAGCGCGCCGTCAGCGGCGGCCAGATACTCGATCGTGACGACGTGGCATGCGTCGAGCGAGCCGACAAAACGAATGCAGGCGTTGACGGTTTCGTAGACAAGGCCGCTGACGCCGAGCCGACCCACAAGCACCGTGCAGGCGCCGCAATCGCCTTCGGCGCAGCCTTCTTTCGTGCCGGTCAGTCTCTGGTCGATGCGAAGGAAATCGAGAAGGGTGAAGTCGGGAGCGATATCGTCGAGACTGATCGGCCGGTCATTGAGGATGAAGCGGATCTGCTTACGGACGGGTACGCTCATACTTTCTCCTGACGCTGAAATAGAACGGTTTGAATCTATCCTATCTCGCTTTTGCGAAAAAGTACCAGTTGCTTCCCGAAAAGTCTTTCAATGGAAACTTCAAAGTCTTCAGAAAATATACCGTTAGACCGGGCTGCCTGACGCCGGCTCATTGGCTGGCGTCAGGGTGCAGGAGCGCGTGAGGTTCAGTTTCCGAGGATGCCCGGCAAACGCAGTCCGTTGACCTTCGCGCAGTCGATGGCAATTTCATAGCCGGCGTCGGCGTGGCGCATCACGCCGGAGGCCGGGTCGTTCCAAAGCACCCGACCGATGCGCGCATCGGCGTCTTCCGTGCCGTCGCAACAGATCACCATGCCGGCGTGCTGGGAGAATCCCATACCAACGCCTCCGCCATGGTGCAGGCTCACCCAGGTGGCGCCCGATGCGCAGTTGAGGAGCGCGTTCAGGAGCGGCCAGTCGGACACGGCGTCAGATCCGTCCTTCATTGCTTCAGTCTCGCGATTGGGAGAGGCCACCGATCCCGAATCGAGATGGTCGCGACCGATGACGACAGGGGCCTTCAACTCGCCGTTTCGGACCATTTCGTTGAAGGCGAGGCCGAGGCGATGCCGTTGGCCAAGGCCGACCCAGCAGATACGGGCAGGCAGGCCCTGGAAGGAAATCCGTTCGCGCGCCATGTCCAGCCAGTTGTGCAGGTGCGGGTCGTCGGGAATGATTTCCTTGACCTTCTCGTCGGTGCGATAGATGTCCTCCGGATCGCCTGACAGGGCAGCCCAGCGGAACGGGCCAACGCCGCGGCAGAAGAGCGGCCGGATATAAGCCGGCACGAAACCGGGGAAGGCGAAGGCGTTTTCCAGACCCTCTTCCTTGGCGACCTGGCGAATATTGTTTCCATAGTCGAGCGTCGGGATGCCCATGTTCCAGAAATCGACCATGGCTGCCACATGCACCTTCATCGAGGCGCGCGCCGCCTTTTCGACCGTCTTCGGATCGCTCTCGCGTTTCTCGCGCCACTCGGCGAGCGTCCAGCCCTGCGGCAGATATCCGTTGAGCGGATCGTGGGCGGAGGTCTGGTCGGTGACCATATCCGGCTTCACGCCGCGACGCACCAGTTCGGGAAAGACGTCTGCGGCGTTGCCGAGCAGGCCCACAGACTTGGCTTCGCCGGCCTTTGTCCAGCGGTCGATCATCGCCAGCGCTTCGTCCAGTGTCTCGGCGCGCTCGTCGAGGTAGCGGGTGCGCAGTCGGAAATCGATGCTGTCGGGATTGCATTCAACCGCGAGCATACTCGCGCCGGCCATTGTGGCGGCAAGCGGCTGCGCGCCGCCCATGCCGCCAAGGCCACCGGTCAGGATCCACTTGCCCTTGAGGTTGCCGTCAAAATGCTGGCGGCCGGCCTCGGCGAAGGTTTCGTAAGTGCCCTGCACGATGCCCTGGCTCCCGATATAGATCCAGGAGCCGGCCGTCATCTGGCCGTACATCATCAGGCCCTTCTTATCGAGCTCGTGGAAGTGGTCCCAGTTGGCCCAGTGCGGGACGATGTTTGAGTTGGCGATCAACACGCGCGGCGCATCCGCATGGGTCTTGAAGACGCCAACCGGTTTTCCGGACTGGACAAGCAGGGTTTCGTCGTCTTCCAGCGTCTTGAGAGAGGCGACGATCTGATCGAAGGCCTCCCAGTTTCGCGCTGCGCGGCCGATGCCGCCATAGACGGTGAGCTCATGCGGGTTTTCGGCGACATCCGGATGCAGATTGTTCATCAACATGCGCATTGGCGCTTCGGTGAGCCAGGATTTGGCGTTCAGTTCAGGCCCGGTCGGCGGGTAGACGTCGCGCAGGTTATGGCGGGAATTGGTCATGGTCGGTTACCTGTAGAGTTCTAATGGTTCATTTGGATCCGGAGGTCCGCTCGCGCGCCCATGTGTCGAGAGCGTGCAGGATTTCGCCGAGATGATGGCGCAGGGCGTTCGCATTGCGCTCATCCAGGTCGAAGGGGGCTGCCTCGGTCTTTAGGTGTGATCTCTGCGCGAGCTCCATCTGGATCGCATGGACGCCGTTTTCCGGCTTGCCGTAGTGGCGCGTCGTCCAGCCGCCCTTGAAGCGGCCATTGACCACCGATGTGTAGCCGTAGGCGCTGTTGCAGCAGGCGGCGACAATGCGTTCGATCTCGATGTCGCAGGTCGTTCCACGGTTCGTCCCGATGTTGAAATCAGGCAGTGTGCCCTCGAACAGAAAGGGAATATGAGAGCGGATCGAGTGGCAATCATAGAGGATTGCGACGCCGTGTTTTGCGTGAACGCGCTCCAGTTCCGCCTTCAGGGCGGTGTGATAGGGGCGATGAAAGGCGCTCAGGCGCCGTTCCACCTCCGCTTCGTCGGGCTCCATTCCCTCGCGGTACAGGGGTTTGCCGTCGAAATCCGTGGTCGGGCAGAGCCCGGTCGTGTTCTGTCCGGGATAGAGGCTTTCGCCGGACGGATCGCGATTGGCGTCGATCACGTAGCGGTGGAATGTCGCGCGCACGGTCGTTACATCGTCGAGCAGCCCGTCATAGAGCAGATGAATGTTCCAGTCCGTATCTGTCAGCCGACGGCCGGTGGCGTTCAGAGTTTTTTGGATATCGTCGGGCACGTTGAGGCCGGTGTGCGGCATCCCAAAAACGATTGGCCCGCTTCCACGGACGACTTCGACAGGATCCATCATGCTTCCCCCAGATGAATGAACGGCTCCAACCCGCTTTCCCGGATCAGGCGTCTCGACTGTATCAGTTCCGCGACGTCTTTGAGATCTTTTGCGATGTGGCGATCGTCTTCCAGGGTCGGTACATCGACGCGGATGCGGGCGACGACTTTCTGCAATTGAGGGCTCGTCTTCAAAGGTTTGCGAAATTCTATGCCCTGCGTGGCGCAGAGAAATTCGACCGCGAGTATGTGGGCGAGATTGTAGTTCATCCGCTCCAGCCGCCGCGCGCCATGGGCGGCCATGGAGACGTGGTCTTCCTGGTTCGCGCTCGTGGGCGTGGAATCCGTGCTGCAGGGATTGGCGAGATGCTTGTTTTCGCTCATCAGCGCCGCCGTGGTGACTTCGGCGATCATGTAGCCTGAATTCAGGCCGGGCCGCGGCGTGAGAAACGTCGGAAGTTCGAAATTGAGCGCCGGATCGACCATCAGCGCAATACGACGCTGCGATATGGCGCCGATCTCGGCGATCGCTATGGCTATCTGGTCGGCGGCGAAAGCGACGGGTTCCGCATGAAAATTGCCGCCGGAGACGATACTGTTCTCGTCGAGGATCAGCGGATTGTCGGTCACGGCGTTGGCTTCGATCTCCAGCGTGTGGCCAGCCTGCCGCAGCAGATCGATACAGGCGCCTGTGACCTGCGGTTGGCACCGGATGCAGTAGGGATCCTGCACGCGGCTGTCGTTTTCGAGGTGGCTTTCGCGGATTTCCGAACCCTCCATGAGCTGCCGGATCGCCGCAGCGGTTTCGATCTGTCCCCTGTGGCCGCGCAGTTCATGGATTTCCGCGCGGGTTGGCGCGGTCGATCCCATGATTGCGTCCGTAGACAAACTGCTGGAGACAAGGGACGCCTCCGCGTGGCGCCAGGATTCGAACAGGCCAGCAAGCGCATAGGCGGTGGAGAATTGCGTGCCGTTGATGCAGGCGACGCCTTCCTTGACCTGCAGGACGAGCGGTTCGAGGCCGGCTTTGCGCAGCGCATCGGCGCCATTCATGACCGCGCCCTCGAACTCGGCTTCGCCTTCGCCGATCATGACGCAGGTCATGTGGGCCAACGGCGCCAGGTCGCCGGACGCGCCGACCGATCCTTGCGCGGGGATAACCGGTGTGACGCCCTTTTCAAGCATGCTCTCGATCAGCTTGATGAGACCCCAGCGTACGCCCGATGCGCCGCGGCTGAGAGATAGCATTTTAAGGATCATCATCAGCCTGACGACGCGGGGCGGCGTCGCCGGACCGACGCCGCATGCATGGGACAGAATGAGATTGCGCTGAAGCTTGACCCGGTCTTCCGCCGCGATCTTGACGCTTGCGAGTTTCCCGAAGCCGGTGTTGACGCCGTAGACGGGCTGGTCGCCGGCGGCCGCCTTAAGGATAATCTGTTCGGCGCGATCGACTGCGGTTTTGCAGGCAGGGTCAATCCTCGCCGGCAAATCCTGCCAGTAAATGGTTTCGAGCTGACGCAGGGTCGTTGCGCCGGGAGTGAGGATCGGGCTGCTCACGGGTTCATGTTTCCTTTGACGATTTGGACGCCATGATGCGGCGTTGAAGCGGGTTGAAGGCGATGCGGTAGGCCAGTTCCGCCGGGCTTTCGACATTCCAGACCGCGATGTCGGCCCGGAAGCCCGGCTTGATCATCCCGGCGTCCGAAAGGCCGAGTGACTGCGCGGCGATCCGCGTCACGCCGTCCAGAACCTCTTCCGGGGTCATGCGGAAGAGCGTGCACGCCATGTTCATCGCCGTCAGCAAGGAGGACAGCGGGGACGAGCCGGGATTGCAGTCAGTTGCGACCGCCATGGGGACGCCGTGCTTGCGGAACAGGTCGATCGGTGGCAATTGCCTCTCGCGCAATGTGTAGAAGGCGCCGGGCAGCATGACGGCGATGCTTCCTGCATCCCTCATGGCGGTCACGCCGTCTTCCCGCACATATTCCAGGTGATCGACGGACAAGGCGCCGTAGCTTGCAGCGAGTTTCGCGCCGCCTTGATCGGTCAATTGCTCGGCGTGAAGCTTGACCGGCAGGCCCAGACGTCTGGCGGCGTCAAAGACTCGAGCGATCTGCTGAGGATTGAAGGCGATTGATTCGCAAAAGCCGTCGACGGCGTCCGCCAGACTCTCCGCGGCGGCCTGTTCCAGTGCCGGAATGCAGACCTCGTCGATATAGGCGTCGGCCCGATCGCGGTATTCGGGTGGTATTGCGTGCGCTCCGAGAAAGCTGGTGCGTATCCGGATCTCTCGGGCATCAGCGATCCTGCGCGCGACCCGCAGCATCCGAAGTTCCGTTTCGAGGTCGAGACCGTATCCGGACTTGACCTCAATGATGCAGACGCCTTCGCCGATCAACTGATCGACGCGGGGCAGGGCGGCTGCCAGAAGTTCGTCTTCGCTCGCGGCGCGGGTGGCCTTGACGGTCGAAACAATGCCGCCGCCGGCGCGCGCGACTTCTTCGTAGCTTGCTCCGTTCAGCCGCATTTCGAATTCGTTGGCGCGATTGCCGCCGGCGACGATATGGGTGTGACAGTCGATGAGGGCAGGCGTAACGAGCCGCCCGTCGAGTTCTTCGGTTTCCAGGCCGGCATAGTCTGCGGGGATTGCATCCGACGGGCCAACCCAAGCGATGCGTCCGTCCTTTATTGCGACGGCGCCATTGTCGATCAGGCCATAGGGCGCGCCGTTGTCGGTCATCGTTGCGATGCGCGCATTCTTGAGGACGAAGTCAGCCATCAGGCTCGGTTCCCGTTTGCTTCTTTTGATTTATTATGTATATTCATAATAAGATTATGTCAACAAATACGGATGCCTGATGACAACCCTTTTTTCACCCCTGGCGCTGCTTCCCGAAGGTATTGTCCGCGATGTCCGGATCGCCATCGCCGGCGATGGTCAGATCGAAGCCGTGGAAAAGGGCGCATCCGTGAAGCCGGGCGATGAGGTTCTGTCTTCTCGCCTGCTGCTACCGGCGCCGGGCAACCTGCACAGCCATGCCTTTCAGCGCGCCATGGCCGGGATGACGGAATATCGCTCGGCGGCACATGACGATTTCTGGAGCTGGCGCACGCTCATGTATCGGTTCCTCGATATTCTGACCCCGGAAGAGATCGAGGCGATCGCAGCGCTGGTCTATGTTGAGATGCTGGAGGCGGGTTATGCGTCTGTCGGCGAATTTCACTATGTGCATCACCAAACCGGCGGGCGAGACTATGAAAATATCGGCGAATTGTCGGAGCGCATATTCGCGGCCGTCGAAAAGACCGGCATCGGACTCACGCACCTGCCTGTCCTCTACGCCTATGGCGGCGCGGGCGAGGCGCCTCTGGCCGGAGGGCAGTTGCGCTTCGGATGTGACCGCGAGCGTTTTTCGCGCCTTTACGAGGCGGCCAAAGGCGCGTTGCGCGCCCTGCCTTCGGATTGCTCCATCGGGGTCGCGCCGCACTCATTGCGCGCCGTATCGCCGGAGCTGCTGAGCTTCGTCGCTAATGAATTCACACATGGGCCGATCCATATGCACGTCGCCGAACAGGAAAAGGAAGTGCGCGACGTCGAGGCCTGGCTGGGCCAGCGCCCGGTCGCCTGGATGCTGGATAATTGTGCAGTTGACGATCGCTGGTGCTTTATCCATGCGACGCAGATGACCGGGAAAGAAACCTTGGGACTGGCCGCGTCCGGAGCCGTCGCAGGCCTGTGTCCGATAACGGAAGGCAATCTCGGCGACGGTGTCTTCAACGGCGAAACCTTCCTCGGCGCCGGAGGGCGTTTCGGCGTCGGCTCGGACTCCAATATCCGTATTTCGCTGTCGGAGGAGTTGCGCCAGCTCGAATACAGCCAGCGTCTGAAGCACCGGATGCGCAATGTCATGGTGGCTGGCGGGCAGTCGACGGGAACGACACTCTTCAAGGCGGTCACTGCCGGCGGGGCGCAGGCCTTGCAGCGTAACGCCGGAGCGCTCGAATCTGGCCGGCTCGCCGATTTTGTCGCAATCCACACGGATTATGCAGCCTTGGCGGAACTTCGCGAAGATCAACTGATCGATGGGTGGCTTTTTGCGGGAAATGACGACGTGGTGAGCGATGTCTGGTCGGCGGGCCGCCATATGGTGAGGGAAGGGCGTCACATCGCGCGCGAAGCCGTCGAAAACGCCTTCAGGTCGGCGGCGCGCAGTTTGCGGGAAAGGCTCTGATTGATGCCGACATACAAGGAAATACAAAGCGCCTTACTCGACCGTATCAAGAGCGGAGAATGGAAGCCCGGCATGCTGATGCCGCCGGAGGCTGAACTTGCCGGCGAATTCGGCACGACCCGCGTCACGGTGAACCGCGCCATGCAGGCGCTCGCCGAGGACGGATTTGTCGAACGCCGGCGCAAGGCCGGAACGCGCGTTGTCCAGCGCATGACGCGCGACGCGCATGTCCGCATACGGATTGTCAGGGACGAAATTGAGCAGAGCGGCAGGCGCTACAGCTATCTGCTGGTCAGCCGCCGCGTTGAAAGGCCGCCGCAGGCTATTCAGGCGGAGCTCGGACTTGCCGCCGAAACCGGCGCGCTGCATGTCATGTGCCTGCATTTTGCGGACGGCAAACCCTTTCAGCTGGAAAATCGGTGGATCAATCTCGACGTCGTTCCACAGGCGGGGGATGAGAGTTTCGAGACGGTCAGCCCGAACGAATGGCTTTTGCAGACGGTGCCCTATTCAAATGCGGAGCATGTCTTTCGCGCGGCCGCCGCCGGTTCGGAAGAAACGGAGCATCTGGATCTCGGTCCAAACGAGCCGGTTTTTATCATCGAGCGCACAACCTGGCTCGACGGCCAGACGGTCACCCATGTCAGGATGTCTCATCCGGCGGACGGATTTCGCATCGTGACGCGAGACTGACCTTTTCAATTCGATTGACCTTACCTTTTAAAAGAACGAATCTGCCGATTGACGATCTTCTGAATGCACAGGAGAAACCTTGACCCGGCGACACTATCGACTTCCGTCCCTGACGGCGCTTGCGGTTTTCGAGGCGGCGGCTCGCCATCTCAGTCTGAAGCACGCGGCCCAGGAGTTGAACGTGACTCCCGGCGCGGTAAGCCACCAGATCAAAGCGCTGGAAGCGGAAATCGGCATTGCACTGTTTTTGCGGGTCCACCGCGGCGTTGTCCTCACGCCGGAAGGCGAGGAACTCTACGCCACGCTCGCCACCTCGTTCAGCCGCACGGCAGCGGTGATCGAGCGGATACGCGCCCCGGACTCGGACCGCGCCATAACAATTGGAGCCTCCACTGCGGTCGCCAGCTTGTGGCTGATACCCCGTATTGCGCGGCTCTGGCAAAGGCATCCCGACATTCATATCAACCACCGGGTCTCCGATGTTGCAAGCGATCTCGAAGGCTCCGACGTCGATCTCGTAATCCGCTACGGTGACGGCAAATGGCAGGGAGCAACGGCGATAAAGCTGTTCGCCGACGTCATCGTGCCAGTGTGCGGTCGGGATTTTGCAAAACATCATCCGGTGCGCGATGCGGCGGACCTTGTCGACCTGCCGCTGCTGCAACTCCAGGCGATCGATGTCGGATGGATGAGCTGGAACGAGTGGTTCCGCCTGTGCGGGGTCAAGAAAAACGCACCTGTGAACAAGACTTTCAACAACTACACGATTGCGCTTCAGGCGGCTGAAGAAGGCGCTGGCGTTGTCCTGGGCTGGCGGCGTCTGATCCGCACCTATCTGGACGCCAACCGTCTTGTGCCGATCACCGACGCCAGCGTCGATGCGCCGAGCGCCTATTACCTGACCTGGAACAGCGACCGGACCTTGAGCGCGGCGGAAGAATTGACGCGCAATTGGCTTGTTGACGCCGCGTGAATACGTGAATTCTACTCACCCGATGTAAAATCGAATTCATATTGAAACCACGAGCAGGCGCGCGCAGACTGGAACCGTTCTCATTGCCTCGGGAGAGAGCCATGAACCACTTCCAGCAATTTTCGCTCGATCAGGTGACACAACCGGTTGAACAGGCGCGCGGGTTACTTAACGAACATTACACAGATCCCGTTCTCCACGAGGCCGAGAAGCAACATGTCTTCTTCGACAACTGGATGGCCCTGTGTTTCGGCAAGGACGCGCCCGAGCCGGGCGACGCGATGCCCATTGAGGCGCTTAGCCAGCCGCTTTTCGTCCTTCGCGGGCGCGACGGCGTCATAAGGGTCTTCCAGAATGTATGCCGCCACCGGGGCATGATTCTTGTGGACAAGAAGAAGCGCTTGCCCGGCGTCGTTCGCTGCCCCTATCATTCCTGGTGTTACGACCATTCAGGAGCGCTGCACACGACGCCGCATGTCGGAGGACCCGGTCACAACACCCATGACGCCATCGACAGAGCAAGCCTCGGACTGATCGAAATCCGCTCCCATGTCTGGCAGGATATCGTCTTCGTCAATATGTCCGGCGCCGCGCCATCTTTCACGGACTATGCGTCGAGCCTGATCAAACGCTGGAGCGAGTTCGAACAACCGTTCTGGTTCGGCGGCGAGGAAAGCGCTTTCGAGCTTGACGCGGCGACCAACTGGAAACTCGCCGTCGAAAATTACTGTGAGAGCTATCATTTGCCCTGGGTGCATCCTGGCCTGAACAGCTATTCGCGGCTCGAGGACCACTACAACATCATCGAGCCCGGCTGTTTTTCGGGGCAGGGGACGCTGGTTTATCGACCGATGCTCAGCAAGACGGGTGAGAAGTTCGACGATTTTGACGGGCTCGGCGAAAAATGGACCACCGGCGCGGAGTACGTGGCCCTGTATCCCAACGTATTGCTTGGCGTTCACCGAGATCAGACATTCGCGATCATCCTCGTGCCCACCTCGATGGAGCAGACGCTGGAGCGGGTCGCGATCTATTATGCTTCGCCGGCTATGCAGGACGCTTCGATGGCCGACATGCGGCGGCGAAACGCGGAGCTCTGGAAAGGTGTTTTTGAAGAGGATATTTTCGTCGTGGAGGGCATGCAGAAGGGCAGGCATGCGATGAAGTTCGATGGCGGGCGCTTCTCTCCTGTCATGGACGGCCCGACCCATGCGTTTCACCACTGGGTGGCGTCCCAGTTCAAGCGGGCGCTGTGAGCGCGAACGCCATCGAGCGGATCGACGCGGAACTGCTCGCCGCGCATGAACGTAGCGACGGGCAAGCGCTTGCCTGGCTCTACGAAGCAGCCGCCGCCTTCAAGGACGAACAGGGCGATGTCGACGCCGCCTGTTTCTTTCTGACCCAGGCCTATGTTTTTGCGCTTGAAGCGGGGCTCGATCAATCGGCGGCGTTGAGAGAACGGCTGATTGCCAACGGCCGCGAGGAGACGCCTAGCGGGCAGATTGCGGAAGCACGAATCGCGCGCCAACCGGCGGCGTAACGCCAACCTGCAAACGGCATCCGAAAACCTCCTGAAGAAGGTCGTCGCGCAGGACCTCATCCGGCGGTCCAAAGCCCATGCATCGTCCCCTATGCATGATCACGACGCGGTCGGAATACATGGCTGTGAGATTGAGGTCGTGCAGTATCGCCAGCACTCCGCCGCCTCTGCTGGCGAAGTCGACGGCGATATCCATGATCGCCAGCTGGTGACGGATATCGAGGCTGGAAATCGGTTCATCCAGAAACAGGTAGCGGGGCTCGCCGTCCGCCACGGGTTCCCAGACCTGGCACAAAACGCGCGCAAGCTGGACGCGCTGCTGCTCGCCGCCTGACAATTCCTGATAGAAACGCCCGGCGAAACCGTCGAGGTCAACCCGCCGCAAGGCTTCTTCCGAGAGTTCGTCTGCATCACGGTCGGAGGCGCCCGAATAGCCGGAGGTCAGGCCTATGCGGACAACCTCGCGGACCGTGAACGGAAACGAGAGGTGTGAAATCTGTGGCAGAACGGCGCGGACGGACGCCATTTCCCAGGCTTTCATGCGATTGATGTCGCGGCCTGCAATGCGCGCCGCGCCGGAATAGGCGAGATCGCCGGACAACGCCTTCAGCGCTGTCGTCTTGCCACTGCCGTTTGGCCCGATGATCGTCGTCACACTACCAGGTTCGACCTGGAACGAGACGCCTGCAACGATTTCCTTGGGGCCGATTTTGACGCCGAGATTTTCTGTTTCGATCATTTGAGCGTCCGCGTTACATGTCCAGCATGCCGCGACGGCTGAGCAGGATCCACAGGAAGAAGGGCGCCCCAACTGCGGCGGTGACAATGCCGATGGGCAGTTCCGCGGGCGCAACGATGACGCGCGCGACGGCGTCTGCCAGCAACAACAGGCTCGCGCCCAGCAACGCGGAGGCCGGCAACAGATAGCGATGATCCGGGCCGATCGACAGGCGCAGCAGATGCGGCACCACAATGCCGACGAAACCGATGCCGCCGCTGACTGCCACCGAGGCTCCCGTAGCGGCGGCGACAAGCACAATAGCCAGACGCTTGAATTTCTGCACCGATATGCCGATGTGATGCGCCGTCGCCTCTCCAAGCGTCAGGGCGTTCAGCGCGCGGGCGAGAAACGGGCTTGCCATCAGGGCGGCTGCGATAATCGGCCCGGCCGACATAATCTTGGTCCAGGTCGCGCCGGCAAGTGAACCGAGACCCCAGAAGGTCAGGTCGCGCAGTTGCTGATCATCAGCCATAAACACAAGAATGCCGGTGAACGCGCCTGCAAGCGCACCGAGCGCAATGCCTGCGAGAAGCATCGTCGCGACCGAAGTGCGTCCCTGACGGGTCGAGATATGGTAGAGCAGAAAGGTCGTCGCGAGACCGCCGCCAAAAGCTGCGACCGGCAGCGCGTAAATGCCGAAAAGACCGACCACCGGCGCGAAAATCGTGCTCCCTAAAACAATCATGCAGATCGCGCCGAGACCGGCGCCGGCAGACACTCCGACGATGCCTGGATCGGCGAGCGGATTGCGAAACAGCCCCTGCATTGTCGCGCCGCTGACGGCGAGGCTCGCTCCGATCAGGACGCCCAGAACCATGCGCGGCAGGCGGATGTCGTAGATGATGATCGCGTCGCGAGCGCTAAGCGCCGTTTCGTCTCCGGAGAACACGCCGAACCAGCTTCTGATTATCGACAGGACGGAGGCGTCCGATGCTCCCGTCGCGAGACTGAATGCAGCGGTGACCACCAGCAGCAGGAACAGAAAAAGGAGAGCCATCCGCGCCCTGCCGGCGCGGTCGCCTTCCGTGGCCCGACCGGTGTCGAAGCGCGTCGCGCGGGCCGTCTGCAGCAGCATCAGTCTGCGTTCTGCAAGGCGGTGGAAAGTTCTTCGATGGCCGATGCTGTCCGCGGCCCGAAGCCGAGCAGGTAGCCTCCGCTCATGCGAACGACGCTGTTGCTTTCGGCTGCGGGTGATCCGGCAAGCGCCGGATGGGCGAACAGTTGGCCGTTGTCGGCGGCGTGGTTGCCGCTGCGATCCATCATGAGGATCACCTCAGGCGCGGCCTCTATCACGGCTTCGTCGCTGACCTGCTTGTAGCCTTCCACGCCGGAAAGGGCGTTGGCGCCGCCGGCCATTTCTATGATTGCTGCGGCGCCGGTGCCGTCGCCGGCCGCCATGATGCGGCCGCCCTGCATGCTGAGAATGAAGAGAACCCGCTTGCGGTCGCGCGGTTCCGCTGCTCTGCTTTCGGCCGAAGCGACATCCACCTCGACAGCCTTTGCGAGATCGGCGGCCTTGTCTTCAGCCCCTACAGCCGCGCCGACAGCCTTGATCTTGTTGACGATACCTTCGCGGCTGTAGCCTTCGGGGATCATCACGATCGGAACGCTGGCCTTTTTCAGGACATCGAGCGACTCGGGTGGTCCGGAGCCTTCAAGCGCCACGATCTTCTTCGGATTGACGGAAAGCACGCCCTCCGGCGACAGCGCGCGGATGTAACCGACATCCGGCAATTCGCTAGCCTCTGGCGGGAACATGCTGGTCGTGTCCCTGGCGACCAGCTGATCCTGCTCGCCGAGCGCATATATGATTTCGGTCACCGAGCCGCCGATCGCGACGACGCCGCCCTTTTGATCTTGTGCTGCGACAGGACCGGTGAGTGAAGCCGTCAGTCCGATCGCCAGAACCGTCCCGCGCGCGAATGTCTGCAAAGTCATGTATGTCTCCAAACCGTGTGTGGTTGGCCTGTCTGATGAGGCTCAAAGACGTGGCAGGTTCTCGACAAGGAACCGCCAGTCGTTGCGTTCGGATTCGCCCCGGTGTCGCAGGCCGAAGAATTGAATGATCAGATTTTCATTTCCGTCATAGGCCTCGATCGACGTGACATGGCCGTCTCCGGTGGGCTTGCGCAGCGCCCAGAGCTCTTTGACGTGGTCAAGCCTCAGATGCAGATGAAAGGTCGGATCGAGGACATTGATCCAGGGCCCCATCTCCTTGATCTCAACCATCGACCCCGAATGAATCTGGGTAACGCCGGAACTGGCGACGAAACACATGACAGGCGTTTGCTCGCTCGCGGCAAGCTTCATCATCGCAGCAAGGGCGTCGTTGTCGAGACGCCAGCCGAATTCGTCCGTTATATGCAGGAGGGCAGCGTGTCGGTTCAATCCGAATTCGCGCAGCAACGCATTGAATTCATGAACGTTCGACAGGGCTGCCCAGCTGTCTCGAAACCGGACAACGTCTGCATCGCTCAACGCCGGCGATGGAACGGGCGCAGGTTTTGGAGCGATCTCGACGGACGGCGACTGATCTTCGCTAGTCAGCTTTGCAACCAGCCTCTGGTAGGCGTCGATATTCGAGTCTGGCCGCAGATGCACCTTGTGCACAGCGTCGCCGCAGGCGTCAAAAATCTGGATGCTGCGCGAAATCTTGTCCCCGGCCTGCTTTTCCACGGCGAATCCATGGAACCAGGCTTGCGATCTGATTCTCAGATCGATCATCTCGCCGACAATGATAACGCCGCGTTCGCTGACCTTGACGCCATCATAGACCCCGATTTTTTCGTGAACTGCGCTGTCGTTGCGGGTCAGAGCCATGACCTCGCCGAGGGCTTCCAGTCCGGTCAGCAGGTCGGCGACGCGCGGTTCGATCCGGGTCGCGGTCATCCCGCACCATGCTGCGACATAAACTGCTTCGGATATGCCGAGCATCGCCGCAAGATCTCGCTCGCGTATTTTGGGATTGTCTTCCCGCGCCCGGCGAATATCGGCGGGCGTGAGATTGCCCGGTTCAACCAGGCTGGAAACGGCGCTGCTCGTCATTGTGCATGACCTATTTGTTGAGAATCAGTTTGCCCTGGCGCGTGATGCGCAGGCGGTAGATGAATTCGCCGTGCCTGATGCAAAGCTCTCTGGCGCCTTTGAATAGATCGCGGCTGTTGAGAACCCGCATTCCGCCTTCTTCCGTCGTTGCGTTGTCCTGGCGGTTTTCCGTCTCTTCGGATGTCATCATGTCAGTCCGGTCTCTTTTGCCATTCATGTCATTGCAAACCGGCGCCTGGCGGCAAAGGTGTTGCATTTCGGTAACTTGATTAGAAAAATCAACTTAGCTGTGAATGCAATAGTGGAAAGTGATTGTCAAGTTATATCGACGTCCCTAGGGTGCGCCACGTTATCCAGTCAGGCCTTCGATCGAAGGCAGTCCGCAAGCAAGCTCTCCGGCCAGCCAGCAAGTAATCAGTATGGAGAGGTATATGGCTTTGGGGACTCTGGAACATTTCAGAAAAATAGTGTTGGGCAGTGCGGCGCTGGCGGTTCTGTCGGGCTCCGGATTCGCGTGGGCGCAGGACGCTTCAACGACGACGGAAGAAGAGACGGTCGATGACACACAACAGGTCATCGTCGAAGAAACGACCGGCGGCATGACCGCCTTGCAGCGGATCGTCGTCGGCGCCGGCGTCGAGAAGGTCGCTATCGACACGCCGCAATCGGTAACGGTCGTCAATCAGCAAGACCTCGACAATCTGCAGGCGACGGAAATCACCGACATCGCCGACAATGTCGTGGGCCTTAATGCGACAGGCGGCACCGGAGCGCTCGGTCAGGCCTTCAACATTCGTGGTATCGGCGCGCCTGAGTCGGGCGGAGAGGAAGGGCGCATCATCATCAATGTCGATGGCGTCAGCAAATATTTCGAGCAATACCGCATGGGCGGTCTGTTTACCGACCCGGAGCTCTACAAGCAGGTTGAAGTTCTTCGTGGTCCCGCGTCATCGACCTTGTACGGGGCCGGCGCACTGGGCGGCGTCATCAACTTCGTGACGAAGGACGCTTCGGACTTCATTGGCGAGGACCAGAACACGGTTCTTCGTCTGAAAGGCTCCTACGAGACGAATGGCGGCGATTATCTCGGTCAGGCGATCCTTGCGCATCGCTTCAATGAGCACGCCGAAATCCTGCTGATGGGCAACTACCGCAGTACCGGCGACTACGAGACAGGAGACGGAATGGAAGTCGAGGGTCTCGAGGTCGCAGCGCCCAATGGGCTTGCCAAGGGAACGTTCACCTTCGGCGAGAACATGGAGCAGAAACTGCGGATCTCGTATCAGCAATATACCGGCGGTGCTACCGACCAGGCCTATTCGCAGACATTCGATCAGCCGGCCTTTGGCGACATCGACGAACGAATCATCACCGACAAGACCGCGATCATCGCCTACGAGAATGTCGCCAGTGATAATCCCTGGCTGGATCTGAACATCCAGTTCTCCTACTCCGACATCACCAACGAACAGTCGATGGATGGTGGCAGCGATCTCTTCAACTCGACATTCGGATATGAGTCGTTCCAGTTCAATATCGACAATACATTTGAATATATCGGCGAGAATTTCGAGAATTACCTGACGATCGGCTCCCAGACGATCAAGCAGGAGCGCACCCGTGACGGTTCCGATTCCGGCACCCATCCGGAAGGAACCGATTTCACCACCGGCTTCTACGCCCAAAACGAATTCATTTGGAACGAAAAGCTGACCGTCATTACCGGCGCCCGCGTCGACTATCGCGAATTGACGCCAGCGATCAACGACGTGCAGCCCTTCGGCGTGCCCGATTACGACAACTGGGCCTTCTCTCCGAAGATCGCGGCGCTCTACAAGTTCAACGAGAATTTCGGCGTCTTCGGGTCGATCGCACAAACGCAGCGTATCCCGACCTTGGACGAGGTGTATGACACAATTGGCCCGGATCCGTTCGATCCGCAGCATATCGGCCTCGGTGTCGAGAATTCTCTCAACTACGAAGCCGGTTTCGCGATTTCGAAATACGATCTCCTGCAGGCCGGCGATTCCTTCCAGCTCAAGACTACCGGCTTCTACAACGATATTCAGGACTTGATCACGGACAATGGACGTGACGCGTTTCCACGGTACGAAAATATCGATGAGGCCGAAATCTATGGCGTGGAAGTGGAACTCTCCTACACCTCGGATCTCTTCTACTCGAACGCGGGCTATTCGCTCGTTCGCGGCAACAATTTGACCACGGACGGTTATCTCAACGACGTTGCGCCGGATGAATTCTTCTTCACGATAGGCAAAAGCATGCCCGAATATGGTATCGACTTCGGATGGACGAGCCGTTTCGTGGCCGCCCAGGATGAAGTTGACACCCGTGATCCGTCCGAAGCGTTCAACGTCCACGACATCTATCTCAACTGGATACCCCAGGATGGACCGATGCTGGGTTGGGAAGCCCGCTTCCGGGTCGACAACATTTTCAATGAGCAGTACCAGGAATATCTGGAAGGCTTCCCGAGCAAGGGGCGGACCTTCAAGGTTTCGCTCGTCAAGCAGTTCGGCTGGTAGGCTGTCGAAAGCGGTATCCGTGGCCTTATCGGCCACGGATCGCGCCAAGCGTTTGAAGTACTGGTGACGAGCGGCTTGCAGACGGAATTATTAAGGATTCTTCCTTGACCCGAAATTGTAAACGTGATGAATAATGGACGAAAATTGTCATGTTTTACGTGGCAAACTGACGGTTGCATCAACAGTTCTGCGGTCTGAAATCACCATGAGAAATCATATCTTCCAGAAATTTCTGGCGCCTCTTGCGTCGGCTGTCATGTTGGCGACTGCGGCTCTACCTGCGGGCGCTCAAGACGCGGCGGACGACACCAAAATCACTCTTGAACTCAACAACCTTTCACCGAGCGAAGTGGGATGCCTTGTCACTTTCATGGTGAGAAACAGTCTCGACGCTGCCCTTGATCAACTGGCCTATGAGGTAGTTCTTTTCAACGGAAAGGGACTTGTGGACCGCATGATCGTGCTCGACTTCAGTCCCCTCGTGCAAAACAAGACACGGGTTCGCCAGTTCGATCTGGACGGGATTTCCTGTCCTGACGTATCGCGGGTGCTGATCAATGACGCCGCGTCCTGCGCGGGCCAGGACGTCGCAGACGGAACCTGTATTCGGGCGCTCGAAACGACGACCCGTACCGAAATAGAATTCGGTAGCTGACCCAGGGGCGTAGACGCCTCGCAGAATGACCATAAAGAGTTGAAAGGGCGGGCGGATCACCGAAGCGTGGCGCCCGCATTAAGCAATGACAGATTTCTCCAGCTTGTTTAATGAGCTGTTCGCGACGGCCTCGTCGCTGGTTGAACTGGGCGGTCCGGTTGTCGCGATATTGCTGGGGCTGTCAGTAATTGCGCTGGCGCTGATCATCCTCAAATTTGTGCAGTTCTTCCATTCCGGAGTCGGATCGCGGAAGAACGCCCGCACTGCATTGCATCTTTGGACCCACGGTAAATCCGAAGAAGCCCTTTCCCTTCTCAGAAATGACAAATCAGCCGTCGCGGCTGTGATGCTGACAGCGATGCGGCTGGGCGCGGATCGGCGCATCTCGAAATCCGTGATCGAAGAAGAAGTTGGGCGCATTGCGCTTTCGCGCCTCTATGACTTGCAGCGCGGGTTTCGCGCGCTCGACGCGATCGCACAGATAGCTCCGCTGCTCGGGCTCTTCGGCACTGTTCTCGGCATGATCGAGGCATTCCAGACGTTGCAGAGCGCCGGCAACGCCGTCGATCCCTCGATTTTGGCCGGCGGCATCTGGGTGGCGCTGCTGACGACGGCGGCCGGTCTTGCGGTCGCAATGCCGGTATCCTTGATTCTGACATGGTTCGAAAGCCGGGTGGAGAACGAGCGTGTCGCGATTGAGACGATGGCCACCCAACTAATGGCGGAACAGCAGATCAGGGTAGCCAGCCTGGAGGACGAATCCATCGTCGATTTTTCCGGACGGCAGAGCCATGCAGTTTAGCAGGGTTGCAGTCAAGAGACGCGGACTGTCCCTGACATCGCTTATCGATGTTATCTTCCTCCTGCTGCTTTTTTTCATGCTGTCATCGACATTCACGCGCTTCTCTGAGGTTGACATCGTTGCGGGACGGGCCGGCCAGCAGGTCTCCACGTCTAAAATGCCCGATGTTTTCATCAGGCTTGGCAAAGACAATTCCTGGAAGGTGAACGGGGCGGAGCTTCCGCAGGAAGTTGCCGTGACGGAACTACAGCGTCTCGAGCAGGCAGGCGCGAAGACAGCTGTCATCGTCGTGCGGGAGGACGTCACATCCCAGGAACTCGTCGATGCGCTGGAACTCCTGGCCAAGAATTTGAAACTGAACGTCTCGGTGGCAGGGTAACCCGATGCTGACATTGCCGCGACCAGCCGAAAAGCCTCAGAAAGAGAACACGATCGCGCTGATCAATATCGTGTTTCTCATGCTGATCTTTTTCCTGATCGCGGGCACGCTTGCTCCGCCTATGGAGGACATCGATCTGATCGAGACGTCCGATTCACGACCTGTGGAACCGCCGCGCGCCCTGTTCATTACCGCAGAGGCGGAACTCATTTATGAGGGCAAGACGATCACAGTCGAGAATTATGTGGCCAGGCTGAAAGATACGGGCGCCGCTGTGGATGAAACCGGCCTGCACGCCCAAATCGCCGCCGATAGCACGCTGCCGGCAATCCAACTTATCGATGCGATCGATCGTCTTCGCGCTGCCGGGGCCGGCAAGATAACCGTGATTACGGAAAGGAAGATGAATTGACATTGCGCTGGTGGCATTTTGCTCTGGCTCTTGTGGTGTCGCTGGCGATTCACGGCATGGTGGATATCGCCATGCAGGACAATGATGAACCGATCCTCGAAGCTGGTGTGAGCAATGCCGCCATGGTGTTCGTGAGCGATGTCCAGTTTGATGCTCTGGCGGAAGGCGAGGAGGTGGAGGAGGTCGTCGAGGAGACATCAGAGCAGGCTGTCAAACAAAACCCGCAGCCAGTGCAGTCCGCCAAGGTTGCTCCTGTTGCAACGGCCAATACCGCGCGGCCTGTTGAAAGCGTTGCCCCCATCACCCTGTCTCAAACGGCGCCGTCGCCGGCCCAGGCGCGTACAATAGCAATTCCGCAAAGTGAAACCGCATCGCCGCTGCTTGCCGCAAGCGAGGTGGACAACGAGACGGCGCCGGCCGAACTAGCGGAACAGATTGCTCAAACCGAGTCGCCGCGCCCCGATGCGGTGGAAACTGCTCGCCTGCAATCGGATGACGCCAGCACTCTGCAAGATCCGGAAAAACCCGCGGAAGTGACCGAAAAGCCCGCCGAGGAGATGACCCCGCCACCGGAGACCCGGAAGGTGGAAGCCGAGACGACGGAACGTCAGCAGGAACGCGCTGATACCGAGGCTGTCGAACCAACGGCGCCTGTGAAGCCAGTTGAACAGAAAAACCCGGTTGAACAGGGACAAAAAGAGACTGCAGAGCAATCACAGCAAAAGGCGCCTGATGAAGCCGTCGAGTCGCTCCAGGCGAAAATTGTGGATCAGCAAAATTCCGTGAAGCCGGTGGAGGTCGCCAGCGTCGATCCTGTTGAGCGCGCCGCGCCGGAAGTACTTCAGCCGGAGCGCAGCGAGACGCATGAAAACGTCACTGAGATTCCGGTGCCGAGGGAGATGCCAGAAGAAATCAAGCAGCGCCGCCAGGAAATTGCTGCTGCGGCTGCCGCGCGTCCGGATCCTCCTAAGAAGGTGACAAAGCCGACTCGCAAGAAGAGCGGGAAAAGCGGACAGAACAGCGCGAACGCCCGCAAGGGGCAAAAGGTGACGGGCGAGGACCGCGCAGGTAAGAATCTGGGACCGTCAGGCAATGCGGCGATCGCCAATTATGCGGGTAAGGTGCGCCGGAAGATCATGCGCAGCGTCAGAACGCCTCGCAATCTTTCTCGCCGATCTGTCGTCACGGTGCGCTTCAGCGTCACATCCAGCGGCGGTCTGGCGTCTGTCAGAGTCGTCCGTGGATCGGGATCCAGCCAAATCGACGCGCGCGCGCTCGATGCGGTCAGGCGGGCTGCGCCGTTCCCGAAATTCCCACCCGGGACCAATCGCAACAGTTGGCAATTTACGGTCCCGCTTGAGTTCAGACCCCGTTGAGTACGTATCCAGGGAGTAGTGTTGATGTACGTTGTAATGAATCGATTCAAGGTAAAGACAGGTTCCGAGGAAGCATTCGAAGACGTCTGGCGAAATCGCGAAAGCAGGCTTGACGAACTGGAGGGGTTCATCGAATTCCAGTTGCTTCGCGGACCTGTCAACGAGGAGGGCGGCTACACGCTGTTCGCTTCTCATACACTGTGGGAGAGTCGGGACAACTTCGTCGCCTGGACAAAATCCGAACAGTTCCGCCGATCGCACGCCAACGCCGGCCAGACCAGAGTGTCCTATCTGGGCCACCCGGAACTCGAGACATTTGAGACAGTTGAAGGCACATGGCTGAAATCTGAGCTAGCAGGCGCCAAGGCGTAAATTGATTGGCAAAGACGAATACACCTCATGCGGGTTTGGGCCGTGATTCCACCCGGCATGCGGGATCGGGCATTCTGCAGGCCTTGGTAACGAAAATTTCAACAGGTTTTTTCGGCGAAAATCGGTGAGATAAAACCGCGCGATTTAAGACAAGTATATAATATTATTGAGGTTTTTACTCTAGATTTCGACGCCGCGGAGCCTATGATAACCTGCTTTTTCAGGTTCAGATTCATAAAACTCGGATTGCGCTGGAGGCATACGCCGCAAGTTTGAAATCAATTTAGAATTAGAATTATTCTAAACTATTGTTTTTACAGAATAATTTGACATTTGTTATTGACAATTCTTTGCGCGCTTATCATTTTTCTTTGCGAAGGCGAGGCTAGGGTTTTATTGCCTGACCCAGCAGAAATGTACGAACGAGTATGATTACCTGTCACTGCAACATCATTACTGAACGTGAAATCGAAGAGACGGTTTGGCGACTTCTCGACGAAGATTGCTGGCAATTGATCGTTCCGATCAAGGTTTACCATGCTCTCGAGAAGCGCGGTAAGTGTTGCCGGTGCTTCCCCAATGTGGTTGATATCATCATCCGGACGACCGAGCAGTATCACGCGCACGCCCAGAACAGCGGCGCGGATCTGATTGTGTTCCGGGAGAAACTGATCAGATTGCGCAATCACTATTTGGGAGAATTCAATGCAGGGCCACGAAAAGGTAATCGAGCGGCTTAACGAGGCGCTGTTCCTCGAACTCGGCGCCGTCAATCAGTATTGGCTGCATTATCGACTCTGCGACGACTGGGGCTTCAAGAAGCTCGCAAAGAAAGAGCGCGAAGAATCCATTGAAGAGATGAACCACGCCGATCGATTGATCGATCGCATCATCTTCCTGGAAGGACATCCCAATCTTCAGAACGTTGCGCCATTGCGCATCGGTCAGAACGTGAAGGAAGTTCTGGAAGCGGATCTGGCGGGCGAGTATGACGCCCGCGCCGCCTACAAGGAATCTCGCGAGATCTGCAGGGAACTCGGCGACTACGTTTCGATGGCTCTTTTCGAGGAACTGCTGACGGACGAGGAAGGACATATCGATTTTCTGGAAACCCAGATCGATCTGTATGAATCCATCGGAGAAAAGAACTACGGTTTGCTGAATGCGCAGTCTGCGGAGGATGCGGACTGATCCCACGGGAACAAACCGAAACAAAAAACCGGCTCCCAGGGAAGCCGGTTTTTTAATGTCCGTATTTCAGCAGCCTAGAAAAGCTTGTATTTCAAACCAACGCGGAAAGTGTGGTCAGTGGGACTGACCTCGACCAGTCCGCCGCTCCCGAAATCTTCGGATTCGTACCAGGTGTAACGGTATTCGAGGAAGCCGGTCAGCCGATCATTGAAGGCGGCTTCAAGGCCGGTGCCGAGCGTAGCGCCGCTTGCGCCCCAATCATAGGACAACACGTTGGGCGTGGTGCTGAGATCGAAGTGCTGGTAGCTGTAACCACCGATCACGTAGGCGAGGGTCGAGGGCGAGCCAAACGTGTAGCCGAGGCGCAGCATTGCATCGAAGCCGTAGTCGGCGTCTACCGAACCGCTGAAGCCCGCGACGCCGGCGTCAGAGGAGATGCTTGTATAGCGTGCGCCGAGGACCACACCGGCGACGACATTGTTTGCAAACTGGTAGTCGTACCCAAGCGTGACATCGCCCAACACGCCCTGGCCGGCAAGACTGTCAAGCGAAGCGGCTCCGCCCAGAACCGAGGTGTCGTGATTGAGCACGCCGCCGCCGAAGGCCGCGCCGATTTTTACGCCGCTCCAGTCAAATTCGACCGGCGTCATTGCGGGACCTGTATAGCCGCCGTTGAAGCGGTAGACCAGGGACGTGTGGAACGTGTGCATGGACGTATCGACGTTCAGCAACGGCCCCATGGGGCTGTACGTGCCATACTGGTTGTAGCGGTACTCGGACTTTATCGTGAACTTGTTGTTCAGGACGGTCTCGACACCGACGCCAACGACCCAGCCGTTGCTGTCCCAGTCGGCTGACAGGACGCTGGGGCTGCTGGACAGGTCGAAGTGCTGCCAGCTGTATCCGCCAAGGACATAGGCGAGCGTGCCCGGGGTGACGGCGTATCCGAGACGGGCCAGCGCGTCAAAACCGTAATCGGCGGTTGCTTCTGCGCTAAAGCCAAGAGCGGGAACGTCGAGCTTGGGACCGGAGTAGCCGTAGCGGGCCGTGCCGAAAACGCCGAGAACCATTCGGTTCTGGAACATGTAGTCGTAACCGACGGTCGCTTCACCGAAAACGCCCCAGCCGCCGATGCCGTTCAGGCTGGCGTTGCCGAGCACCGGGCTGCCGAGTTCCGCAACGCTGTTGGAGGTGCCGCCGCCGAGACCAACGTAGAACCCTGTCCAGTTGTACATGTTGACGCCGACAGGCGCCGGCTCGACAACCGGAACGACGAGGTCTGCTGCATAGGCCGAACTTGTTAGTGCGAGCGCTGCGGCGAAACCTGCCAGTGTTCTTTTCATCTATCCCACTCCTTCAAAGGAAATAAATAATCTGTCTCCCCATTTACTCTCAAACAATTAACGTTGGAACAACCATTTGTTGCTGCTTTGCAACAGAGCCGAGCAAAGCCGCATCAATCTCGAATCTGTCTATGATTATTCGTGGTTAACAAATTATCAAATGCGATTTCCCACTAATGAGAAACCGGCGCCGCTTGCCGCGTTTCGGCTCTCCAGAACTTGATCCGGCGCTTGCCAGAGACCTGACCGCAAGCTAGTTAGGCGGCAGGGACGGGAAACAAGCGGACACGATATGCGGCTCGATCGTTCATGGCCTATCATCATTATTGGCTATTTCGCAGCGCAGGTTCTGCTGCGCACTCTGATAGGCGGCGCACTGGGTCTGGACGAGGCGCAGGCTATTCTTGATTCGCGGGAATACGCCTGGGGTTACGGACCGCAGCCGCCTCTATTCAATTGGCTGCAGCACACGGTCTTTCTTGTCATCGGGGAAAGCGTCTTTTCGCTGTCGCTTCTCAAGAACGCCCTTTTGTGCCTGACCTATCTCAGCCTCTACGCGCTGCTGCGCACGACCTTCGACCGGACCCAGGCGGGCCTTGCGACGATTTCGCTCTTGTTGCTGCCTCAAATCGCCTGGGAAAGTCAGCGCGCGCTGACTCATTCCGTCATGGCGACGACATCGGTGATGGTGACGGCGCTTATATTCTGGTTTCTCAATGAGCGGCGCAGTCTTCTTTGGTACGTCCTGTTCGGGCTTGCCGTTGGGCTGGGGTGCCTGTCGAAGTTCAACTATGTGATGATTCCGGTGGCGCTGCTGTTCGCCGGCCTCTCTTTGCCGGAAATGCGTGCGACCGTCGCCAATTGGCGGCTGGCCGTCAGCGGTCTCGTCGCCGCGCTGGTTCTCCTCAAACCGGCTGCATGGATGCTTGCAAACCGCGATCTGGCGCTCTCGTCCACCCGGAAATTTGATATCGAGCAGGATCACGGGGTGCTTTCGACCGCTCTTTCCGGAGTATCGGAATATTTTCTGGCGACGGCTCTGTTCCTGATTCTGGCCCTGGTCGTGCTTGGCCTGCTGCGTCTGCGATACGGGGTACGGCCGGAAGGTGATGCGGCTGAGCCGACGCTCTTGCTGAAGCTTCTCGTCAGAATGGTCATTATCGCTGCGGCGCTGACGCTCGCCCTGGTGCTGTTTTCCGGCGTAACCAACGTGAAGGATCGCTGGCTGCAGCCGGTCCTTGTGCTTGCAGCGCCGGCTCTTGTGTTGTGGACGCTACCCAGATTGAAAGCTCTTGGACACATCCGCCTGGCGCAGATCGTCGCCGTGTTGGCCCTCGTTGTGCTCGTGGCGCTGCCGGTGAACATGCTTTACGGGACGCCGCGCAAGCCCTCCTATAGCGCTGCTCCGATCGCGGCCTTGACGGAGCGGATCGCAGAAGAATACCCGCAGGCGCGCTTCGTCTATTCCTACAATGGCTGGCTTGCCGGCAACATCGCCTATGAGCAGCCTGGATGGACGGTTCTTACGCCCGACCGCATTCCGCGCGGTTTCGAACTGCCCGACGAATTCGTTCTTGTCTGGAGCCCGGAAAACAGTCCTTTTGCGGGTGCGACGGCGAGGGCGTTCAACGAACAGTTCAAAGACGTATACGCGCCTGGCGACAAGACGTCCTTTTCGGCTGCCTACCGTTTCCGCGGCGACGCGCGTCCGTTTACCGCGGCGTTTGTCCGGGCCGGGATGTCAAATCAGCAATAGCCTTTTTCAGGCTGCTGAACCAGCCGGGGAACTGTGATCGACCTTTTCTCCGAACACCGAGTAAAGGTTGTGCCGGCCCGTATTCTCGAAGTCGCGCTCTCCGCACAGCGCCATGGTGATGTCGAGTTCCTTCTTCAGGATGTCGTACATCTTGTGGACACCCTCCTTGCCGAAAGCGCCGAGCCCATAGAGGTACGGGCGTCCGACATAGGTGGCTTTCGCGCCAAGGCATTTCGCCTTCAATATGTCCTGGCCGGAACGGATGCCGCCATCAAAATGCACTTCGATCCTGTCGCCGACGGCCTCCACAATTTCCGGAAGGACCCGGATGGAAGACGCGGCGCCGTCGAGTTGGCGTCCTCCGTGGTTGGAGACGATTATGGCTTCCGCGCCCGTATCGACCGCCATCCTGGCGTCTTGCGGGTCGAGAATGCCTTTCAGGATGAGCGGCCCGCCCCAATAATCCTTGATCCATTTGACATCGTCCCATGACAGCTTCGGGTCGAACTGCTCGGCGGTCCAGCTGTGCAGGGCGGACAAGTCGGAGACGCCCTGGGCGTGGCCGACTATGTTGCGGAAAGTGCGTCTGTTTGTTTTCGCCATGGCTGCGACCCAGTAGGGCGAGGTCGCCATGTGCCAAAGATGCTTGGGCGTCAGCCGCGGAGGCGCGGTCAATTCGTTGCGCAGGTCCTTGTGGCGCTGCCCCAGGATCTGCAGGTCGAGGGTCAGCACAAGGGCGGAACAACCGGCGGCCCGCGCACGATCGATAAGACTCCGGGCGAAGTCCCTGTCGCGCATGACATAAAGCTGGAACCAGAACGGCGCCTTGGTGTGTTCGGCGACATCCTCGATTGAACATATGCTCATCGTTGACAGCGTGAAGGGGATACCCAACTCCTCCGCCGCCTTGGCCGCCAGGATTTCGCCATCGGCCCGTTGCATGCCGCACAGACCTGTCGGGGCAAGCGCGATCGGAAGCGAAACGTCGCGGCCGATCATTTTCGTCGCTACCGAGCGGTTCGTCATGTCGACAGCGACGCGTTGCCGTAGCTTGATCTCCCGGAAATCGGCTTCATTCGCCGCGTAGGTGCTTTCTGTCCAGGATCCGGAATCCGCATAGTCGAAAAACAGCTTGGGGACGCGCCGCCGCGCGATTCGCTTGAGATCGGCGATTTCGAGGACAGGACTCATTTAGTGTCTCCAGAGAGGGTGGCGATGGCGCCGGCAGGTCGCGCCATCATAGTCACGCAGAGCGTTGTTACAAGCGGAAGCGGCCGGTAAATCAAATGCGCAACATATGCTGCGAACACAATGATTCGATTGCGCTTAGCGTTAAAGGATCACGAAGCCTTTGACACTGTCGTCGCCTGGAATTTTGACATGAGATAGGGGCCGGACAGCACCGGCGCGTATTTCGCTTCTCCGTCCTCTGCGCGGCAGGATTCCAGACACTCGATCGACGCCGCCCAGTTGGGCTGGTGGAAGAATGCAAAGGATTGCCTGCGATCCATGCCGCCTTCCTCCGGCGGCGGATTGACGACGCGGTGCAGCGTCGAGACCCAACGGTCGTTTGTCCATCGCGCCATGAGGTCGCCGATATTGATGACAAAGGCGCCCGGCACCGGCGGCACGGCGATCCAGACGCCCTCCGGAGACAGGATCTCGAGACCCCGCGAGCCCGCCTGCGGCAGCAGTATAGTCAGACTGCCGTAGTCAGTATGGGCGCCGGCGCGAAGCTGGCCGGCTTCCGGAGCCTTGGTCTGTTCCGGATAGTTGAGCGCCCGTAGGGCGCTTATCGGTTCATCGATGAAGGATTCGAAGAAGTCGTCCGGCAGATTCAGCGCTACGGCGAACACCTTCATGATGCGAGACGCCAGATCCTCCATCGACCGGTAATAGGTCTTCCAGGCGTCCACGAAGCCATCAGGTTCGCCAGGCCAGATCGTGTCTGCGTAACAGAAGGACAAGGCGTCGGGATCGGAAACATCCGCTGGCGTCGCGAGCGGTCCGCCATTGAAACTTTCTTTCAGGTCCGGCGGCGTGTCGTCTCCGCGCGATTTGGCGAGCGCCTCCTTTTCCGGTCCCAGATAGCCATATGGATAGCCGTCATAGGGTGCGCGCGCCTGTTGTTTCACCTCGGCGGGAAGGTCGAAGAATTCATGCGCCTTGCCCCACGCTGCGTCGATGATTTCCTGCGGGACGCCATGATTGCCGACGGCCAGAAATCCGGTCTCACTGCAAATCCGGTCCACATCCTCGCCAAGCGTCTTTCTCGTTTGCGGATCCGCTGTCTCGAAGGCTGCAAGATCGAATACGGGAAAGGCTTTGGACATCAGGCGCTCCAGTCTGGAAAATTCGATCGAAAGCGTGATCATACGCTCCAGTGCCTGTCAATAGACAGACCGAGCGTTGCACGGGGCTGGCGAGATTTACATCACGGGATTGTTACCATATAGAACAATTAGCAACGATGCGCGGGGGTAGTCGTGAATCAAACGGACGTTAATGCGGGCGAGGAAGATTCTGACGGGGAAATCGGCCAGGCCGATCTCCTTGGACTGATCGGCTACAACATGAAGCGCGCCTACATGTTGTTCTATCAGGATCTGAAGCAGAACCTCGCCGAATTCGAATTGCGCCAGCGGACGTTTTCCGTTCTGTCTCTGGTAATCGAAAACCCGAATATCAGCCAGATCGAGGTGGCGCGCACGCTCGGCATCGAACGGTCGGGAACGGTCGTCATAGTGGATGAGCTGGAGGAGCGCGGACTCGTCGTGCGGGAGAGAGCGCCTGGCGACCGCCGCGCCTATGCGTTGGCGGCGACTGATGCGGGAAAGGCGCTCTACCGAAAGGCCATCAAGAGGATCGCCGATCATGAAGACCGGATCCTGTCGGACCTGAGTCAGAACGACAGGAAGGCATTGATGGCGCTGCTGCGCCGGATTCACATGGTGGATAAGGGAGGAAATCAGGGTGAGGATTGATTCAAGTACAAAGGCCATTGTCTCGGGCGGCGCTTCGGGACTGGGCGAGGCGGTTGCGCGCAACCTCGCCGGTAGCGGCGCCAAGGTCTGCCTTTTCGACCTCAACGAAGAGAAGGGGAAGGCGCTGGGCGCGGAAATCAGCGGCGAATTCATCAAGGTCGACGTCAGCGACGTTGAAAGCGTGGAAGCGGGATTCAAGGCGGCGCGGGCCGCCCAGGGGCAGGAAAACATATTCGTCAATTGCGCTGGTATCGGCGGAGCGATGAAGACGGTCTCCAAGGGGCAGCCTCACGATTTTTCGCTCTATGAGAAGGTCATACGCATAAATCTGATGGGGACGTTTCTTTGCGCCTCGCGGGCGGCCGCCGGCATGGCCGAAGCAGAGCCGTTGAACGAGGACGGAGAGCGCGGCGTTATCATCAACACCGCTTCAGTCGCCGCCTATGACGGGCAGATAGGGCAGGTCGCCTATTCCTCGTCCAAGGGCGGCATTGTCGGCATGACGCTGCCGATGGCGCGCGATCTTGCAGCTTCTGGCGTCCGGGTCATGACGATTGCGCCTGGCATCTTCCTGACGCCGCTTCTGGCGGGTCTGTCGGACGAAGTTCAGGCGTCGCTTGGCGCGCAGGTTCCGTTTCCTTCGCGCCTGGGTCTGCCGGTGGAATATGCGATGCTCGCGCGATCGATCATCGAGAATTCGATGCTGAACGGCGAGGTTATCCGGCTGGACGGCGCCATTCGCATGGCGCCGCGCTGACGCATACCAGGAAAGCGTCGAACGTGCGTTTTAGCGTTCGCAAGTGGATCGAAACCAGCGCCAAAACGAAAGCCTTGAAGCTGTCGAGATCGACCGTCCGGTTCCCATCGGAAACGGAATATTAGTTCTATCACCGAACTGTTTCAATGTAGACAGTACGGGACTTCCCGTGGCAATATCGGGATGGAGTTGTGGTCACAGACCATTATGGGAGGATAATGTTGCAACCGGAAAAGCCGCGTCGGTCGTTTACGCCATGGAAGCCCGAATTCAGGATCGAGGAACGAAGCGACGGCTCTATACTCATGGAGCAGACGGAGCCGCTGGATTCATATCCCGAGAAGATGACGGATTGTCTCCTGCGATGGGCTGAAGAGCAACCGGACAGGACATACCTTGCGCGTCGCGTGAAAGGCGGCGACTGGCGGAAAATCAACTACCGCGATGCACTGGCGGCTGTCCGTTCCATCGGCAGCTACCTGCTGTCGATTGGCCTTGACGCATCACGGCCGGTTCTCATTCTGTCCGAAAACAGCATAGAACACGCGCTGATGGCGCTGGGCGCGCAATATGTCGGCATTCCGTCGGCGGCTGTCTCGCCGGCCTATTCCCTGATTTCCAGTGACCACGGCAAGCTTTCGGATCTCGTCGCCAATCTTCAGCCTGGCCTTGTCTTTGCCGACGACGGCGAAAAATTCGCAGCCGCCATCAAGGCGATCCTCAAACCCGGAATGCATCTTGTTGTCTGCGAACCGGGGCCGTCTGGCGGCGATAGCGTGCTTTTTGACGACGTCCTTAAGACAGAGGCGTCACAAGAAGCCGAAGACGCCTGTCGCGCCGTCAATGCTGACACCGTCGCCAAATATCTCTTCACCTCCGGCTCCACCGGCAGTCCGAAGGGAGTCATCAACACGCAACGGATGATGACCTCAAATCAGGTGATGGTCGCCGATTGCTATACGTTTCTGAGAGAATGGCCGCCGGTTGTCGTCGACTGGGCGCCCTGGAACCATACAGCCAGCGGCAACAAGGTTTTCAACATGATCCTGTATCACGGGGGCACCTTCTACATCGACGACGGCAAGCCCACGCCTGTCGGCATTCAGGAAACGATCCGGAACCTTAAGGAAATCTCGCCGTCATGGTACTTCAATGTTCCGGTCGGCTACGACATGCTCGCCAAGGCTTTTGAAGCGGACGATGCGCTTTGCGCCAGTTTCTTCCGTGATCTGAGCATGATGATGTATGCGGGCGCCGGAATGGCCCAGCACACCTGGGACAAGCTAAAGCAACTTGCGAGAAAGACGACCGGTCACGACGTGTTGCTGGCCGCCGGACTGGGCGCAACCGAGACCGCGCCTTTCGCGCTCATGTGCATGGAGGCGCAGGAATCCGCCGGCAATATCGGCGTTCCTTCCCGCGGACTTGTCTTGAAGCTCGTTCCCAACGAGGACAAGCTGGAAGCGCGTCTCAAAGGGCCGTCCATAACACCGGGCTATCTCAATGACCTGGAACAGACAAAGAAGGCCTTCGACGAGGAAGGTTTCTATTGTCTTGGCGACGCGTTGCGTCCGGCCGATCCCGAAAATTTTACCAAGGGCTTCTTCTTCGACGGGCGGATTGCGGAAAACTTCAAGCTGTCGACCGGAACCTGGGTGGCTGTCGGCGCTCTCCGGGCGGGCTTTATCGATCATTTCTCCGGGCTGGTGAAGGACGTGGTCATCGTCGGCGAAAACCGCCATTACCTTGCAGCGCTCGCCATTCCCCATGAACAGCATGTCCGGGAGCTTGCTTCCGACCATTTCGAGGGCAAAAGCCTTGCGGAAGTTCTCGACAGCGATATCGCGCGCGCTGCGTTTCAGGAAAAGCTGACTGGCCTCGCGAAATCCGCGACAGGCTCCTCAACGCGCATCATGAGCATGATTGCTATGGCCGATCCGCCGGACCTCGACAAGGGCGAACTGACGGACAAGGGATCGATCAACCAGCGTGCGGTTCTGCGCAACCGACCGGAGCTTGTTGACGCGCTTTATGATGGACGGCCGGACGTGATTGAAGCCTGAGCGTGCTCGTCGGCTGTCAATACATGAGCCAGACGAGACCCAGTGTGATAGCCGGAAAGGCCGCGAGAATGGCCACCCGAACGATGTCGGTGATAACGAAAGGAAGAACGCCGCGGAAGGTCTGACCGATCGGGATCTCTGGCGCCATGCCGTTGATGACGAACAGGTTCATGCCCACCGGCGGCGTGATCAGCCCGACCTCGACGACGATCAGCACAAGAATGCCGAACCACAAACCGAAATCGTCCGGCGAGAGGCCGAAATCGAGCGCGATCATGATCGGGAAGAAGATCGGCACTGTCAGCAGAACCATGGACAGGCTGTCCATGACGCAGCCGAAGACGAGATAGAGCACAAGTACAAGAAACAGCACAAGCCAGGGGCTGAAGCTCTGCTCGGCGACAAAGGCCGCCATCTCCTGGGGTAGTTGCGTCAGCGCCAGGAAACTGTTGAAGAAGCCGGCGCCCAGTATGATCAGGAAGATCATGGCCGTGGTGTTGGCCGTCGACAAAATCGCTTCCTTAAGCTTGCTGAAGGTCATGCCGCCGGCCAGGACGGCGACGACGCCCGTGCCTGCGGCGCCAACCGCAGCGGCTTCCGTCGGCGTGAATATGCCAGCGTAGATGCCGCCCACCACCAGCAGGAATATCAGCATGACCGGCCAGACCGGAATCAGCGACTTCAACCGATCACCGTAGGGCAGCCTCTCCCGAAGCTGTCCGGAATCCTTGCTTAAATGCGCGTAGATTGAAATGGCGATCATATAGCTGATCGCGGCCAAAATGCCCGGTATGAAGGCTGCCGCGAATAGTTTCGCGATATTCTGTTCCGTCAGAATGGCGTAGATGACCAGAATGACGGAGGGTGGAATGAGGATGCCAAGCGTGCCGCCTGCCGCCAGCGCACCGGTCGCAAGTGGTCCTGAATAGCCGTATTTGCGCAGTTCGGGCAAGGCGACCTGTCCCATGGTGGCGGCTGTTGCCAGCGATGAGCCGCAGATGGCGCCGAAACCGGCGCAGGCTCCGACAGCGGCCATGGCGACGCCGCCCCGTTTGTGCCCCAGCCAGTTTTCAGCGGCTTTGAAGAGCGCAGCCGACATGCCGCCGAGGGTCGCGAACTGCCCCATCAGCAAAAACAGCGGAATAATGGAAAAGGAATAGCTGGAGAAGGTGCCGTAGGTAGTGTGCTTGAGTTGCGAAAACACCATGCCCGTGGAGCCTGTCACCAGATAGTTGCCCCCGAAGCCGACGACGAGCATCGCGATGGCGATCGGGATACGCAGGAATATCAAGGCGAGCAGAACGGGGAACGACCAGAGCCCGATTTCGAAATTCGTCATGGCTGGCGCTCCGCGGGATCGAAAAGCGTTCTGAGCAGGCAGTAGGCGGAAACAACAACGAAGACCACGGCTCCCACAAGCCCTGCGGCGTAGGCGATCCATACCGGGAACTGCAGGATGAACGTGGTTTCCAGATAGCTCTTCTTGTCGAGCATGCCGAGCCAAAGTCGCCAGGCGATCAGGAACGCGACGATCAGCATCAACAGGTTGGCGACGAAGTCGATGAACCGGTTGAACGCATCGCCGAAGACTGGCTTGAACAGATCGACGCGGGCGTGGCCGCTCTTGAACTGACACCACGGCAGGAAGCAGAACACCGCGAAGCCGACGCCGATCTCGACCAGTTCGAAATCCCCCGGAACCGGTCCCAGGCCGACGCCGATCATGGCGCGGCCGGCGATGCTGACACACGCCATCAAGACAACGGCGATCAGCACCAGACCGCCCGCGAGCGCCGTGTATCTGGCGAGAAAGTCGACGACTGTGTCCAAGGTGCGGTGCATGCGTTCGTCGTGATCCTGTTAATCAACTACCGGAATACGAATTGTGGCGGACTATGACCAGAGGTTACGGACCGTAGCAAGTGTTGATTGCGGCATATTCGGCGGAAACGCGGAGCGGACGTTGTCGGCTATCGGAATACCGGCGCGCGTTTTTCCAGAAACGCCTTCAGACCTTCCTCGGCGTCCGATCCTGTCTGGGACAGCGCGGCGCTCAAACTTTCGACGAACAGGCCGTCAGCCCTGCTCATGTCGTTGATGCGGCTGATGGCGTTGATCATGAAATAATTGGACAGCGATGCGTTTTTCGCGATCTTGCCGGCGAGTTCCACGGCTTTTTCCAGCGCCTTGCCTTCTTCGGCGAGGTAGTGGCTGAGGCCCAGGTCGAGCCCTTCTTCCGCATTGTACTTGCGGCCGGTGAGCATCATTTCGGTCATCCGGTCGGCGCCGAGTATCCGGCCGACGCGCACGGTCGCGCCGCCGCCGACAAAGATGCCGCGCCGACCTTCCGGCAACTGGTAGATCGTCGATGGTTCGGCAATACGCACATGGGTGGATGTGGCGAGTTCCAGACCACCGCCAATTACGGCGCCGAACATTGCCGAGACGACCGGGAGACCTCCGGACTGGATGACGTCCATAACCCGATGCCAGTTTCGCGAGTGGTGGAGCGTATCTTCTGCGCTGCGCTGCACGTGCTCCGACAGATCGAGGCCCGAACAGTAATGACCATGGCTGCCGGTAAGAACGACCGCACGCACGCCCTCGGGCGGGTTGGAGAAAAAATCATCCAGTTTCTCAAGCAGGCCGTCGTTCATGGCGTTGCGTCGTTCCGGACGACACATTGTCAGTATGGCGGTCGGCCCGTCCTGTTCTATGGACAGGATATTCTGAGCTTCGCTTGCTTTCTGCATTTGTTGGTATTTCACTCCACCCTGCTTTTCGGAGAAAAAGCCATCAAGCCGGCGACTGACCAGTCGCGGCAAAATTTGTTACTCCAGTAAACAGTTCCCCCTTACAACAATATTGACGCCAAGGTCCAGCCCGCGCGCGTCGCTATTTCTCGGTGAAATCGAACACACCGTCCCAGACTTGCGGCGGCGTGGCGATAAAGCCGGAAAGACGTTTGGCGAATGTCTCATACATCGGCCTGATGCGATCCGGCGCCATGCCGGCCAGGCGGGAAACGGTTTCCTGGGCTTCCTCGAAGCGTCCCCCGCGGTAAGCTGCGAGAAAAGCGTCATGTGTTTCGAAAAATGCGGTCTCGTCGTTCAGTGCGCTCTTTTCGATCAACGTATAGAGGACAAGCGGGTTGTCGCGACCGACCACGCGCACCCGATCAACCTCGAGCGCCCGATGACCTTCGGGAATAGTCGTCTCTCCTTCGAGAAGCGATTGTTCGAACAGAAGCATCAGGCCGTAATATTTGGTTATGCCTTCGATCCGCGAGGCCACGTTGGCGGCGTCGCCGATGACCGAATAGCTAAAGCGTTGCGTTGAGCCCAGATTGCCGGCCAGACATTGGCCGGTGTGCAAGCCGACGCCCATCCTGAGACCGTAACCCTTTTCAGCATTAAGTGCGTCGAGACGGTTCGCCATCTGCACGGTCGCTCCCAGCGCCGCTGCTCGGTGGTTCTCGACGGTCAAAGGCGCGTTCCAGAACGCCAGGATCGCATCGCCCATATACTTGTCGATCGTCGCTTCGGATTTCAGCAATTCGTCAGTCATCGGCGTCAGGAAATTGTTCAACAGTTGGGTCAGCTCCTGCGGGCTCAGCGCCTCGGAGATCGTCGTAAATCCCCGGATGTCACAGAACAGCAAAGTCAGTTCCCGGGTTTCCCCGCCAAGATTGAGCGCGCTCGGATTTTCCGTCAGCCGCTCGACTAGCGATGGCGCGAGATAGCGGCCAAAGGCGCTGCGGATGAAGCGTTTTTCCTGCTCGCTGCCGAGATATTGCAGCAACGTGATCGAAAAATAGCTGACCAGGATCGCAAAAAGCAGCGGAATGGGATCAAGCAGAATATGTCGCTCTGCGAACATGTGCCAGGACAGGCCAATGGCGCCGGCGACCATGAGCATCGCCAGAACGGCGCTGATCGTAAAACGCCCGGGCCTGACGGCGACGACCATAAAAATAATCGCGATCAGCGCCAGGGCATATTCCATTCCTGTCATGTAGTCCGGCCTGTGCAGGAATGTTTCGGACATGATCTGGTCGATGATCTCGGCGTGTACGTTGACGCCGGGATAGCCGGACGCGAGGGGGGTCGTCACCAGATCCCGCAGGCCAAGGGCGCTCGTGCCGATCAGCACGATATGATAAGCGATACGGTCCTGGAGTTGCTGCGGATCAAGAGAGCCATCAAGAAGACTTTTCGCCGACAGAGTGTTGTCGCCTGCGCGGCCGCTATAGTAGATCCAGAGACTGCCGTCCGCATCCGTTTCCGCGATGTAGTCCCCGACTTTCACACTGACGACCGCAGGCAGTCCCGTATCGGCTTCGCCGCTGGCGCCCGTGCTCTTGACAGTGTAATTGGAGGCTTGTTGCGCGACACGCAAAGTTTCCATAGCCAGGCTGGGATAAGTGTTCTCCTCCGACACGGCGATGATCGGCACCTTACGCACAACGCCGTCGAACGTTGGGGGAAAGCTGAAGAACCCCAGGCCTTGCGCTGCTTCCTCGATAAGCGGCAGCACATCCATGCTGCCATGATATTTTTGCAGGACGTCCCGGGGGTCCGGGCCGAGCCAGGCCCATCCGGTTTTCGGTTCCGGTATCTTTGAAACGAAATCGCCGGCGAGGGCGAATCCGATGACGGTCTGCGCCTGCTGCAGCGCTTTTGCGAAAAGTACATCATTATCGAGTTCGGGCGCGCCATCCGGAAATGAGATTTCAGCTCCCAGGTCTCGCAGGGTTTCCAGCGATCTTGACGGAGACGTCCGGTCGTCTTCTGGAAATGCGACGTCGAAACCGATGGCGGCTGCGCCGTTCGATGCAAGGACGTTGACCATTTCGGCCAATTGCGACCGCGGCCAGGGCCACTGTCCCAACGCTTCCAGAGACGCCTCGTCGATGTCGACGACAAGGACCGGCGTCTGTGCGTATTCACGCGGCTTCAGGCGTTGATATTCGTCAAATATAAGAGATGACAGACGCTCTGTTCCAAACATGGCGAGCAGACCCAGCAGGACCATGGAAAACAAGCCCGCATAAACGGCGTTCAGCCGGGAAAATCGGAAGTTCGATAGGGTCAATGTCGATTCTAGGCCGTTTGAACTGAGGCAATTTCGTCACAGGTCATTTGAATCTGCATGAATAAGTCGAAGATTCAAGAAAATCCAAGTTTCTCATAATTGCAGAATCTTTACTTGTCATACTCGCTTCAGTAACGTCCACCGGACCTTAATTCTCCCTTGGCGAGTATGGATGAGTCTGGATTTTCCGAAATACGCCCTGATTTGCGCGGCATTGTTGGCGGGAACCGTCAATGTGGCGCTCGCGGAAGATGTGACCTACGAGCAGATTTTGGACGATCCGGACAATATCGATCTCAACTATCAGTATGCGCAGCAACAGGCTGTGAAGGGCGATCTCGAACAGGCGGCCGCCGCGCTCGAGCGCATCCTGCTGTTGCAGCCGAACTACGATAACGCGAGGCTGTTTTACGCAATCGTTCTGTTCCGGCTGGACGACATGCAAGGATCGAAGCGGGAACTCGAACTGCTTCAGGATCGTCCGCTCAGCCCCAGCCAGCAGTCGGAAGTCAGGAAATATCTGGCGCAGGCCGTTTCAAGATCCAAGACAACCCGCGTCTTCGGCTATGTCACCACCGGTTTTCGTGTGGACAGCAATCCGGACCTGACGACGGAATCGGTCGTCGACCTGAACGGCAATCAGCTTGGAAACAATTCGCAGACCGACGTCGCCTTCGTCGCCAATGCGGGCGTTCGCATGGAGCACACCATTCCCGGAGGGGCCGGGAATTTCATATTTATTGAAGCCGCCGGCGATCTGAACGAACAGTTTCAGGTCTCTGAAGCGGACTACGTCGATGGCGGGGCCAAACTCGGCGCCACGCTATTCTTCGGCGATCTTGAAGTGACTGCGAACGGCTTCGCCGACGTCCTATCGCTTGAAGGGCAGCTTTATCGCGCATCGTACGGAGGAAATCTGCAGTTCAGCTACGCAGTCACTCCGCGGTTGGATGTGTTCGTCAGCGGAGGTCTGGGCTATGAAGACTATTACCGGGTTTCCGAGGATTCAGCCGGCAGCGCCCGCGATGGTTGGCTCACCCGTGCGTCGACCGGTTTCAGCTATCTGACAAGCGAAACCAACAAAGTGGTCGCAAGGGTGAATGGCTACTTCAAGGACGCCGCTTTCGAAAGCTACTCCTATGACGCCCTCGAACTCGTGCTGAGCGACACGTGGCTTCTCGGACGCGGGCAATATATCAAGGGCATCGTGTCCTATCGCTGGCTCGACTACCGGCAGGCGAACCCGATTTATTCACCCTTCATGGCCCAGCAGGACGAACTGTTCAAAGCCCGTCTCGCTTACGGCGCGCCAGTGGGCACATTGCTTGAATTTGTCAATTTGGAATCCCCGGAAGCCATCGCCGACATCAATTTCCAGATCGGCGTGAATTACCTGGACCAGGACTCCAATATTCCGAACTACATCGCAAACAGTCTCTCGGCGGATGTTCTGCTGACCAAACGGTTTGAATACTAGAGCGGCCCGGGGAGAAAGCGGAAAACGAATGCTTCGGATGTACAAAACGGCTTTGTTGGGTTTGCTGGCGGGCGCAGTGCTGTGCCTTCCCGGTCTCGCGACCAGCGCTCTTGCCGAAGCTAAGGTTGGCGTGAGCGCGGCCGTTACAGGCAGGGCCTTCGTCCGGAGCGGCGGCGCCGAGCGCCGGGCGACGGTCGAGGAGAGCATCTTTCTGCAGGACGAGGTGCTGACGAAACAGCAGAGCGCGTTGCAGATATTGCTTCTCGATCAGTCCGTTTTCACGGTGGGTGAAAACTGCGAAATGGTCATCGACCGATTTGTTTTCGATCCGGACACCGATGCGGGCGAAATGAGCGGTCGGGTCCTCAAGGGCGCCTTCCGCTTCATGAGCGGCAAGATCGGCAAGGCAAATCCAAGCAATGCAAACATCGCCACTCCATCCGGCACGATCGGAATCCGCGGCACCATGATGGAAGGAATCGTGGGCAAGGATGCGATCGACCTTGCGCAGCTTTCCGGCCTTTCGGTCGGAAACGCCGACCCGGAGAAAGCTTTTCTGGCGGTTCTTCGCGGACCGGGCCACGGAACCAATGTGCTGACCCGCACCGGCATCATCACGGTGGGCAACAGCGCTGGTCAAAAGACGATTTCGACGCCGAATTATGGCGTGTTCGTACCAGGCCCGGGTTTGCGTCCGATCGGTCCCTTCAAGATCAACGGCGACATCCTGTCCTATCTCAACCTGTATCTGCGCACGCGTCCGGGAGACGGACCGTCCTATGACGGCAACGACGTTTCCGGCGAGGAGGCTTCCGGGCAGGATTATTTCAATACGCCGGATGATGTTGGCTCTCCGTTGAACGATCAGTTCGCCGACGAGTTTTTCGACACCCAGGCCGTCAACGAGGACGATGGCGGCGGAAACGGAGGCAACTTCGGCAACGAAGGGAACTTTGGAAACGAAGGCAACGAAGGGAACTTTGGCAACGAAGGGAACTTTGGCAACGAAGGCAATGAAGGCAATGAAGGGAATTACGGCAACTACGGCAACGAAGGTAATTACGGAAACTACGGCAACGAAGGTAATTACGGAAACTACGGCAACGAAGGTAATTACGGAAACTACGGCAATGAGGGCAACGAGGGGAATGGCGGTGTGATCATCAGCGACGTCCCGAGCCTCTCTGCCAATGATGCTCCCAACACCTTCCAAAGCCAGGAAGGCGGTTTTGAAGCAAACGGCGAAGGTTTCGGCAGGAGAGGCGGTTTCGGACGTCGCGGTAAATTTGGCGAAGGTTTCGGGGGCTTCGACGGATTCGGCGGCGGCGGCGGTCGCTTCGAAGGCGGATTCGGTCGCGGTCGCAATCGCTCTTCCGACTGATGTTGCACAGGTTTCTGCGGTCTTGCTTCGGCCACGAGTCGCCATGAAGCCTCTACCTGGCGCCGCACTTGCTGTTTTACTGAGTTCTGGCGCACTTCAGCCGGTAGCCGAGGCCGGGACGCGGGAGTCCTGGAAACATTCCTGCTACGTCTATCGCGACATGAACCGGAACGGAAAGTTCGATATGGGCGATCGTCCGTACGGACGCCTGCCGATCGAACTTGAGCGGCCCGATGGCAGCATTACGGGAGTGCGGTCCAATATCGACGGATTCGCCAACTTCGTTACGTCGATTGGAAACAAGGACGCCGAGATCTACGAAGCGGGCGTTTACAGCTTGCGTGCCATCTATCCCAAGGGCTGGAAATCGCTGTCGGACACAGATCAGCAGCAATACGAATTCGTCGAACGGGCGAACGCCGGTGGAGGATTGACGCCGGTGGAAACCTGCGCGCCGATTGGCGTCGTGCCGATTTTGTCGGTTCGTGGTCGTTTTGTCGCCAAGGGCGACGCTGACGCTGGTGATTACGAGGTGCTCGCTCTGGGACCGGATGGCGCTTACCACGCGGTCTCCACGGACACCAAGGGGAACTATCGTTTTGTCGCTGAACCAGGCAATTGGGTTGTCGAAATAAGGGACGCGGACGGCGCAACGGTTTCGCTAAGGCCGGTCGCCGTGGAATACGGGGCTGTGACTATGTCGGTAAGCGTCCTGGAGCAGCAGATGCCGCCGCCGGAAGATTCGGTAGCGCAAAAGCTCGGTTTCGACGATCTTGTCATTTCCGACAGCCTGTTCGAGATTCCAACCGGCTATGGCGGCCTCGAATGGCGAAACTGGATCGCTGTGCACAACCGTTTCTACTCCGGCTCCGGTTACGTGAACCTGACCACGAGTTCGGAATATGTCGCCTATAACAGTTCCGGCGTTCCAGCCTGGATGGCCAGCGAGGAGCCGTTTGATTTCATCGGAACATATATCGGCGTCGCCTGGCCGAGAGGCGAAGAGGACGATGTCTTTATCAAAGCGTGGCGCGGCGCCGATCTCGCCTATTCCGACCGGTTGCGCCTCAGCGACAACGGGCCTGTGTTCTTCAGCGCTGACTACATGCGCATTACGAGACTGGAATTCAGTTCAGGCAATTACGAACGCATCGTGCTCGATGATTTTCAGTTCCGCCTTGGCGCGGAGCAGTGAAAAGGGGCGTTCAAACCTTGCTGCGGCGGGATCTGCGAAAATCGCTCCAGAACATGTAGACGACGACGAGAACCGTCACGGCGACGATGCCGCCGCTAATGGGGCGCTCCACGAACGTCATGATGTCGCCGCGCGACAGCATCAGCGACCGGCGGAAGTTTTGCTCCAGAAAGGGGCCAAGCACCAGGCCCAGCAGCAGCGGCGCCGGCGGAAAGCCGAGACGACGCATGAAATGTCCGACAACGCCGAACATCGTCGCCGCAACCACATCGAATACCGAGTTTCGGATGGAATATACGCCGACGCAGATAAAGGCCAGGATCGCCGGATAGAGCACGGAGTAAGGAATACGCAGTATCCGCACCCAAATGCTGATAAGCGGCAGATTCAGAAACAGCAGGATCACGTTTCCAATGAGGAAGCTCGCGACGAGCCCCCAGAACAGGTCCGGGTGGTCGCGCAGAAGCTGCGGCCCTGGCACGATGCCGTGGATGATCAATGCGCCGAGCATGATCGCCACGATTGCGTCGCCGGGAATTCCCAGGCTCAGTGTTGGAACGAAGGCCGTCTGCGCAGCGGAATTGTTGGCCGATTCCGGCGCGACGACGCCTTCGATGGCGCCCTGACCGAAGCGTTCCGGCGTCTTGGACACACGCTTTTCAACCGCATAGGCGACGAAGGTCGAAAGAGCCGCTCCGGTGCCCGGAAGAATGCCCAGAACCGCTCCGATCGAGCTGCCACGTAGCGCCGGTGCAATCGCCGTTCGCGCTTCCTTTGCCGTCGGCAGCATGTCGCGGAAGCGAATTCGGGCGCTCAGGGCGTCCCGACTGCCGATGCGTCCGGCGTTTGACAGAACTTCGGCGATGCCGAACAAACCTGTTGTCACGACCACCAGATTGAGGCCGTCCGCCAGCGAGAGCATCCCGAACGTCATCCGGTTGGCGCCGGAATTTGGGTCGATGCCCACCATGGAGATCAACAGTCCGACGAGCGCCATTGCGAGCGATCGCCCCTTTGAGGCGTTGCCGACCATCGCCGCCGAGAGGAGTCCAAGCACGATGAGAGCCGCATATTCCTGCGATCCGAAACTGAGCGCGATCCTGGCGAGAATCGGCGTGAAGGAGGCGACGATGACGAGGCCGAACATGCCGCCGAAGAAGGACGAAAGCGTTGCTGTGAACAGGGCGACGCCGGCGCGTCCGGATTTGGCGAGCGGATTGCCGTCGAGGCATGTAACCGCTGCGCCGGCAGTGCCGGGAAGGTTTAAAAGGATGGCCGCCGTGGAGCCGCCATACATCGAGCCATAATAGATGCCCGCAAGCATCACGATGGCGTCGGTCTGCGGTACATAGAAGGTTAGCGGCAGCAGCATTCCAACGGTCGCCAGCGGACCTAGCCCCGGCAGAACCCCGATGAACATGCCGACGGTGACGCCGATAATGCAATAGCCCAGCGTCGAAAAGCTGAGGGCGACGGACAGGCCAAGGGAAATGTTTTCGAAAAAGGACACGCCGTTACCAAGTCACGAGATCAAGCGGCAGGTTGAGCAATACGACGAAGACCACTGCGCAGAAGCAGGCGATCGCCGCCGCAAGGACCGCCACCTGCCAGGGTTTCAGGCTGCCATCCGCCAGAGCGGATAGCGCCACGCACGCCGCGATAGCGGGCGCGAGGCCAAAGAGTGGCATCAGAAAGGCAAAGGCAAGCAGGCCGGCCACGATGAAAATCATCACACGAAACGAGACGAGGTCGGGCGGCGCCTCACGCTCACGCCCGAGCGCGGCGACGCCCTCGGCAAGGATCAACGCGCCTGACAGCACGAGCAGGACGCTGACGATCAGCGGAAAGGCGCCCGGGCCGATATTGCGGAGCCCGCCGAGAGGATAGCCGAGGGACTCGACGACGCCGTATACGCCGAGCCCAATCACGGCCAGTGCGGCAACCGAATCCTGTCCCAGCGATCGCGCTAAACTGAACATTGTTCCTCCCCCCGGACGGATCGAAGACGCCATCCGAATGTCGGAAATGCTCTACGTTCAGGTCACGCCTGTCAACTGAAAATATGTTCACATATGTAAACAATTCACTTATGTGTTTACATTGGCCAGTCGAACGGGTTAACAATCTGTCTGTCATTGTTCCAGGGAGGAGAATGAAATCATGAAACGCATACTGCAGGGCATGCTTGCTTTCACCGCAGTGGCTGTCGCGGCCGTCGCCGCCGGACCGGCCTCAGCACAGGACTGGCCGGCTCACCCGGTCGATATGGTCGTCGCATATGGGGCAGGAGGCGGCACCGACACTGTCGCCCGGCAACTTGCCGAGCCACTATCAGAAATTCTTGGTCAGCCCGTTGTGGTGAAAAACCAGGCCGGTGCCGGCGGAACCATCGGCGCCGCGGCGGTCGCCTCGGCGGATCCCGATGGATACACGCTTTACATGATGGCTGCGGGTCACACCGTTGCGGCCGCCATGTACAAGTCGCTTCCCTACGATCCGGCTCAGGATTTCGTTGGCGTTTCGGGAATTGCGACGATGCCGCTGGTGCTTGTCACGCGACCTGATCACGAGATCAATTCCGTTGAAGACCTCGTCGCCAAGGCCAAGGCTGATCCCGGCGGGCTCACCATCGCGTCTGTCGGCGTTGGATCGACGCAGCATCTGACTGCTTCGCTGATCGCTTCGGAGCTCGGCATCGAGCTTCTCGAGATTCCCTATGCGAAGACGCCGGAAGGCCTTGCCGCGGTGCTGTCCGGCGAGGTCGACATGATGGTCGAGGTCGCTGCGACGGTCATAGGCCAGATCGGCGCCGGAGACCTGAAAGGCATCGGTGTGACGACGCCCGAGCGGCATCCGGCCATTCCCGACGTGCAATCCTTCGCCGAAGCCGGTCACGACCTCGACGTTTCCACCTGGTATGGCGTTGCTGCGCCGAACGGCGTTGATGCAGCAATTCTGTCGAGCGCCAGCGGGGCGGTCAATGACGCCATTCAGTCGGAGGCTTTTGCAAAGTCTCTTCAGGACCGTGGCTTCATCCTGTCTCCATCGTCGCCTGATGCATTCACGGACAAGTTTCGCAATGCGATCGGCGTCTGGCAGAAGGTGCGCGAAGACGCTGGCATCGAGCAAAGATAGAGATCGGCAATCGACTGCGGCGCAGGCTGTTCGGCCTGCGCCGATTTACAGGGAAATACGCCTATGAAACTCCTTACCATCTGTGGAAGTCTTCGCAGCGGCTCTTTCAATCGCGCCATTTGCAACACGCTGCCTGAACTCGCGCCAGACGGCTGCGAGATCGAGGATGCGCCGGGATTCGGCGATCTGCCGCTCTACAATGCGGATGATCACAATGCCCATGGTTTTCCAGATCGCGTGGTGGAAATCGCCGAGCATATTCGCGCGGCAGACGGTGTTGTGATCGTCAGCCCTGAGTATAATTTCTCGGTTCCGGGCGGATTGAAGAACGCCATTGACTGGATATCCCGTCTGCCAGACCAGCCCTTCAAGAACAAGCCGGTTGCGCTTCAGTCTGCGGCGGCTGGCATGCTGGGCGGTTCGCGCATGCAGTACCACATGCGGCAGGTGATGGTGTTCCTGGAGGCGCGCGTCTTCACAAAGCCCGAGATCTTCGTGAGCTTCGCCAAATCGAAGGTCGACGGGAGCGGCGAGAAGATTGCCGACGAGACGACCAGGGAAATGATGCGCGCGCAATTGACGGCGTTTACGGCTGAGATTACCAGCTAGCCGAACAGATTTTCGCGCAAGGAGCAGGCTGACAAGATTCGAGATGTCGGAACCGCGTTTCAAAGATGTCGACAATGTCCTTCGCCATCCGGCTGGCTCCGGAGACGTCAAATCCGCCTTGCGCGTGATCAACGTTCTCGAACTTCTGGGACGATGGGGCGGCGCGCGGACCCACGTGCAGATCTCCGAAGAACTGAACATTCCAAAAAGCAGCCTGACGCAGGTGCTGAGAACCCTGACCCGGCATGGATATCTTTCCTTCGACCAGGAATCGCGCGGCTATTCGCTCGGGCCCGCCATCGAGGATCTCGGCGCCCGATCGCGTACGACGCGCAAGCTGTCCGAGGTCGTCGCGCCCGTTCTTGAATGGCTGACTGAATTCACCGGCGAGAGTTCTGCGCTGAACTTTCGCGAGGGCGACGATCACCGCGTGGTTGCAACGGTGCTCGGTCCTCACAGAATTGTCGCGCATCTGAGACTCAATGATCGCGCGCCGCTTCACGCGACCTCTGGCGGCCAGGTTATTCTCGCGCATTTGTCGCAAACCCTGCGCGAGGAATATCTCTCTCGCGCGCGCTTCGAAAGCTACGCGAAAAACTCCCTCTTATCCGCCGCCGACGTGCGGTCAAAACTGGATCGGATCCGGGAGGGCGGGTTCGCGAAGGTCGTCGAGGAATTTACGCCGGGCATCGGCGGCATCGCGCTGCCGATCTTCGATTTGCGTCAAAGACCACTCGCGTCGCTCAGCGTCACCGTGCCGGTCGATCGCTTCACCGATGAACTCATCAGCAAGTCTCTCGCCGCCCTCGGCAAGGCGATCGCCTCGCTCAGGCACAGGGCGGAGCTGAGTTGACATCGACGCCACCAGCCAACGCCCATTCGCACAGTTATTGAGGAGAACGCCATGACCAGTGAAATCGCCGATATGGCCAGCCTGAAGGACGACAAGCTCCGCATTCGCGAACTGGTGGACAATTGGGTGATCTGGAGGGACGCCGGTTTCTGGGAGAAGTTCCGGACGGTCTGGCATGATGACGGGAGGATGATGGCGACCTGGACGCAAGGGACAGCTGATGAGTTTATCGCCATGAACAGGCAAGGATGGGACAAGGGCGTCAGCATCCTGCATTTTCTCGGCGCCTGCAGCGTGGAAGTATCGGGCGATCGCTCCGTGTCGCAGACAAAAATGACCATTTCCCAGCGCGCAAAGGTGCATGATGTGCTGGTCGATGTAGTGTGCACCGGCAGGTTCTACGATTTCTGGGAACGCCGCGGGGGAGAGTGGGGGCTGTGCCTGCGCCAGCCGATCTATGAAAAGGACCGGATGGATCTCGTCGATCCGGCCGCGCGCGTCGAACTCGATCCCGAGGTCCTGGCGCGCTTTCCTGAAGGATATCGGCATCTCGCCTATCTGCAGTCTTCGATCGGATATCCCGTAAAGTCCGACATGCCGGGGCTGAAAGGCGATAAGGTCGCTTCCCTGTACGCGACCGGACAAGAATGGCTCGCAGGAAACGGCATCGAATGGGAAACCCATCGCTGGGGAATGTAAATCTTATCGATAATCCATTGCCTTCGTCAGCCTTGCGAGTTTGTCGGGGTTCCTGACAATGTAGATTGCGGCGATCCTTCCTTCGCTGTCGAGGTCGAACGCGAATGTCTGGTCGATCTGCCCCGAGAGGAAAACGATCAGCGAGGGAGCGTCGTTGATAGTCCTCTTGACGACCTTCAGGGAACCGGCGTTCGGGTTCTTCGTGGCTATGCCGAACAGAAAGCGGGTGACCGCGTCCGCCCCGTAAATGACGTTCAGGGCGGCGATCTTCTTGCCTCCACCGTCGCTGACGAGCTCCGCGTCCTCCGCCAGAAGCGCCTTCAAGGGGCCTGGATCGCCCGTTTCCACCGACTTCCTGAAGATGGAAACAAAGCGGTTCAGATCGGTCTCGCTCGGCGTGAAGCGATGCGGCGACTTTCGGATCGCGTTTCGCGCTCGGGAGGCCAGCTTCCTGAAGGCTTCCGGCGAACGCGACAAGGTGCGGCTGATCTCCTCGAAGGAAAGGTCCCAGAGATCATGCAGGAAATAGGCTGCTCTTTCTGCGGCCGACAGTCTTTCGAGGGTTCGCATAACAGCGAACGAAATGTCGAGCGAGCGATCGTCTGCTGTTTCGAACGCATCTCCGCTCGCCGGTTCCGGAAGCCATTGCCCGACATAGTCGAGATGTCTGTTTTCGGCGGATTTCGCGCGGTCGAGGCAGAGACGCGTCACAATCGTGGACAGCAGCCGCGCGGGATCGTCCACCTGCGACGCGCCATCGAAACGCAGCCACGCCTCCTGCACGATATCCTCTGCCTCCGAAACGGAGCCGAGATGCCGGTAGGCAAGGCGCAACAGACGCGAGCGATGCGCCATGAAGGCGTCGAGCCTGTCAGATGCATCATTCGGCGGCATGGGCGAACTCTTCTTCCCGCGTGTTGGCTGCGATATAGTCCCGCACAACCGGCTCGCATGTGGCGGCGTGTCCCATGCCGCGCTTGAGGAGCGGATAGAACTGTCCCGCGAGTACGGCGACCGCGAGCCCGATGCGCGCCCGATCGCCGAAACGTTTGCGCGCTTCCTCAACTGTTTCCGCCAGATCGGCGGAATTGTCCAGCACGGCGTCGGCGAAGCGTATGGCGAGCGCTGCGTCTTCAGACGCTTCTCCATGTCCGAGCGCTGTCAGGATGGCGTCAGGCGACAGGCCGCTTTCATCAGCCATCGTCATGGCGAGGCGCAGGCAAGGTCCGCAATCGGCGCGCATCACGCTGCGTATTTTCGCAGCGTACAACGCCTCTTTGGAGACGCCGAAATCTCTTTGAAGGAGAGCGCTCGACATGGCGAGTTGAAAACCCGCCGCCGTGCTCTCATCGAGAATTTCGCGCATATAGGACGCATCATAATCGTAGTGGTTCGAAAAACGCCTGATCGATCTGTCGAGAAAACGCCGGATCATGACCGGACCTCCTTTTTCCAGGGAAGGGAGAGAAGAAACAGCGGCAATAGTCCGGGCAGGACGATGGTCGCAACGTCCCGGGCGGCGGCGAGCGGCGCCGCGCCGTGGACGCCCATTTCCGTGATATGCAGGCCGGCATGTCCGGCGAGGAAGATTGCTGCCGGCCACATCGCGACGCTGTTCTTGAAGCTGAGCGCAGCGATTGCGAGTCCGGCCGCCGCAGCGATGAACGCCAGTCCGATATCGCGAACGAAGTGGACGTTGAGAGGACCGGTATGGTCGACGTCCGGTACGATGGAATACCAAAGTTCCGGGGCGGCAAGCATCAACGCGCCGTTGGCGCCGTGGTAGAGAGCAAGTGCAGCAAGAACAACACGCATGGCTAAACCTCCATGCCTGTTATGACGAGACAGCACCGCGAAACGTGACGCGGGGGATAAGAATTATCTCATTGAGTCGAATGCAAAGACGCTGAGACTGCCACCCTCGGCGTCTGGTTGGCGTGTTCAGGTTAAGTGAATTTCTGAAAGCTGGCTGGGGCGGCAGGATTCGAACCTGCGAATGGCGGCACCAAAAGCCGCTGCCTTACCGCTTGGCCACGCCCCAGTATTTGCGCGAGTCTTCGCTCAAGCGCTCTGCATTTATCATCTGATGATGAAATTTCAAGCGCCGGAAATCGACTTTACCGTTCTTCCTGCCTTGCGAGCACCTGCAATTGCATGATCGCCATGATCATCAGCAGCCAGATGGGGTCGACGCGGCGCAGAAAGAATGTCTCCAGGAATGAAAGAAGAGCAAAAAAGAGGATCACCATCATGAAGAGATCGGCGCGCGCCGCATTCGCGGGGTTGCGGCAGGCTTTGACATAGTTGACGGCGGGCATGATGTAGATGGCCCAGACCATGATTGCAAAGCCGACGACGCCGAGCGTCAAAAGCATGTCGACATAATTGCTGTGGCCGTGGACGATGCCGCGAAAATCCCACGCCCATTCGTAGGGTTCTTCAATGCCGGTGACGACTGGCCTTCCCCAGAAACTGTCATAGCCCGTTCCCAGCCAGAAATTTTGCGAAAAGTTTTCAAGCCCGTATTTCCAGAGCGTGAAGCGGCCGGTGAAGCTCGGATCGTCGAGGATCGACCCCGTCAGGCTGGCGAGGGCATCCGAGTAGATCGTGCCTATGGTCAGCAAGGCGGCAAGGATGACTGCAAGGGCGGACAGAATGACGGTGAGTTTCGGCAAGCCGAAAATCCGTCCGGCAAGCACCACCATGACCGCCATCGGCAACAATCCGTTGGTCGTCTTGGAGCCGGTCTTGAGCACGAAGATGAAGGCGAGAAGGGCGACTGCGATCCCGGACAATCGCATCCCCCGGCGATAGATATAGATGCCGAACATGACGAACACGGACATGACGGGGCCGGCGATGTTCTTGTGAGTGAATGAACCGCGCCAGAGGCCGGCGTGCTGTGGTTCGAATGCATCCGCCCCGTGAATGGCGAGGCTCGGAAGAAGCGCAAAACCTGCGTAGTTGATGAACAGCAACGTCAGCATGACGGCGGCCAACATCCGCGCAAAGCTCTCCTCGTCTGGAGGAAGCAGAATGACCGCCGAAGCGATCAGCATGCCGATCAGCGTCAATATGACGGAGCGCATTGCGGCTGATGGGTCAGGTGCGACGACGATCGACAGTGCAAGCACAAGGTAGATCCCGATCCATGCCGGCTGGACATAGGCGGCGAGTTTCTTCCTGTCGACCAGGGTGATCAGACCAATGAACACGATGGAGCCGGCGGCGAGAAAGCCGATCTGGTTCAGCCTGTCGCCCTCGTTCGCCTCCACGTCCAGTATGCTGGTCGGGCTGAACGGCCTGAGCGACAGCATGAGCAGACAGAATGCGATATACGCAAGGCCCGTCGCGGCAAGGTTTTTCATCCTTGCCGGCGTCAGGGCGGGTCCGGCCCCGCTGCGGCTTTTCCCCGTGTCGTCATAGGTCGCTGACATTTGTCCGCCGCTAAAGGTCTCGTTCCTGCAGAGCAGGAAAATCATCGCCTTATATGGTTAACGAGGTCTTTCTGTCACGCTGAAAGCGCATCAGCGGTCCGACGCCTGCCAGCGCGGATTGATCCAGGGCTCAAGATTCGAGCGCGGCAGCATCGGACGGCCGAGAATATGGTCGGACGCCTTTTCGCCGACCATGATCGACGGACCGTTGAGATTGCCGTTGGTAATCTGCGGAAAGATCGAGGAATCGGCGACGCGCAATCCATCGACGCCGATCACCCGGCATTCGGGGTCCACCACGGAGCGCGGATCATCGGCGCGGCCCATGCGGCAGGTGCCGCATGGGTGAAAGGCGCTTTCTGCGTGATCGCGGATAAAAGCGTCCAGTCCTTCGTCGCTCGTAACGTCGCGGCCCGGGGCCAGTTCGGGTCCGCGATAGACGTCAAACGCCTCCTGGTCAAAGATTTCGCGGGTAAGGCGGATGCAGTATCTGAAATCCTCCCAGTCGGAGGGATGGCTCATATAATTGAACCGGATCACCGGCGCTTCCCGCGGATCGGATGACCGCAAAGTGACATTTCCCCTCGATTTCGACCGCATGGGGCCAACATGCGCCTGGAATCCGTGGGCCCTGGCGGGCGACGTGCCATCGTAGCGAATGGCGACCGGCAGGAAATGGAACTGGATATCAGGGTACTTCACGCCGGCCCTGGAGCGCACGAAGGCGCTCGCCTCGAAATGATTCGACGCGCCGAGGCCGGTCTTGAAGAAGAGCCACTGCGCGCCGATCAGGGCTTTGGAGACCAGATTGAGTTTGGAGTAGAGCGTGATCGGCTCGAGGCACTCCTGCTGCACATAGAGTTCGAGGTGGTCCTGCAGATTGGCGCCCACGCCCGGCCGGTGCTGGATCACCTCGATGCCTTGATCGCGCAACTGGTCCGCCGGGCCAACGCCCGACAGCATGAGAAGCTTTGGGGAATTGAAGGCGGACGCCGCAACAATGACCTCGCGATCGGCGGCGACGACCTCGATCTTTGCGCCGCGCTCGATCTCGACGCCAACGGCGCGGCCGTCATTGAAGATGATCCGACGCGCGAAACACTTGATTAGTTCGACATTGGGACGCTTCAGCGCCGGCTTCAGATAGGCGTTGGCGGCGGACCAGCGTCGACCGGCGTGGATGGTCTGTTCCATCAGGCCGAAGCCTTCCTGTTTTTCGCCATTATAGTCGGGCGTGGTCTCGAAGCCCGCCTGCCGTCCGGCTTCGATGAAGCTTCCGAAAAGCGGATTGTCGGCCACGCCGCGACGCACGTGGAGCGGTCCGGATGCCCCGCGCCAGCCTTCCTGTCCGCCCTGGGACGTTTCCATGCGCTGGAAATAGGGCAGCACGTCGGCGTATCCCCAACCCTGTGCGCCGTCTTCCTCCCAGAAATTGTAGTCTTCCGCGTGTCCGCGGACATAGACCATGCCGTTGATAGAGGACGACCCGCCGAGAACCTTGCCGCGCGGCGCAACGAGGCGTCGGCTGCCGAGATTGGGCTCCGGCTCCGTCTGGTAACCCCAGTCGTATAGGCCCATGTTCATCGGATAGGACAAGGCGGCGGGCATCTGGATGAACGGGCCGGCGTCGCTGCCGCCAAACTCCAGCACGATGACCCGGTTCCGCGGATCTTCCGACAGGCGGTTCGCCATGGCGGAGCCTGCGGATCCGGATCCGATGATGACGAAGTCAGCTTTCAATGCCTGGTTTTCCACCGTTGCTTCCTCGCATCAATAGGGGCTGTCGACCGGTCCGGTCGCCACGTAGACGCTCTTGATCTGGGTGTAGTGCTCGATAGCCGCCCGCGAATTCTCGCGCCCGACGCCGGACCGCTTGACCCCGCCGAACGGGGCCTCTACCGGCGCCAGATTGTAGGTGTTGATCCAGCAGCTTCCCGCCTGCAATTGCGCGATCACCCGGTGTCCGCGGGGCAGATCGCGGGTGAAAACGCCGGCGGACAGCCCGAACTCAGTGTCGTTGGCGCGGGCGATCGCTTCCTCCTCATCGTCGAAAGCAAGAACGCTCATGACCGGTCCGAAGATCTCTTCGCGTGCGATGCGCATGTCGTCCATGACATCCGCAAACACTGTCGGTTCGATGAAAAAACCGCCTTCCATGCCCTGCAGGGACAGCGTGTCGCCACCGGTGACGAGGCGCGCGCCTTCCGATTTGCCGATTTCCACATAGCCCGCGACCTTTTCAAGCTGGGACTTGCTGACAAGCGGCCCCATCTGCACGGATTCGTCCATCGGATCGCCGATCCGGATAGCGCGCGTGCGTTCCGTGAGGCGCTCCAGGAAGCGGTCGAGAAGCGGCTTTTGCACGAAGACACGCGTGCCGTTTGAGCAGACTTGGCCGGAGGAATAGAAATTGCCCAGCATTGCGCCGCCGACCGCATCCTCGATATCGGCGTCGTCAAAAATGATCAGCGGAGATTTGCCGCCAAGCTCCATCGTGACATGCCTGATATCGGCGGCGGCTTTGGCCATCACCTTGCGTCCGGTCGGCACCGATCCGGTGAGCGAAACCTTGTCGACCCTGGCGTGGGCGGCGAGGGCGGCGCCGACGTCGCCGTATCCCTGCACGACGTTGAAGACGCCTTTCGGCAGTCCCGCTTCGTGCAGGATCTTGGCGACTTCAAGAGCGCAGAGCGGCGTGACTTCTGATGGTTTGAAGATCATGGCGTTGCCGCAGGCCAGCGCCGGAGCGGCTTTCCAGCAGGCGATCTGGGTTGGATAGTTCCAGGCCCCGATGCCAACGCAGACGCCCAGTGGCTCACGGCGCGTGTAGACGAAATCGCCGCCCAGATCGATATACTCGCCGTTGATCGCGGTCGCCTGCGCGCCGAAGAATTCCAGCGCGTCGGCGCCGGAGGAGGCGTCTGCGACCAGCGTTTCCTGCAGCGGCTTGCCCGTATCGAGGGTTTCGAGTTCGGAGAGTTCGCGATTGCGCGCGCGGATGATGTCAGCGGCGCGGCGCAGAATTCGGCCACGCTCGGCGCCGGTCATGGCCGCCCATACCTTCTGGCCCGCTTCGGCGGAGGCAATCGCGGATTCGATAATCTGCGGCGTGGCCGCGTGCAGGCGTGCGACAATTGCGCCTGTCGCGGGATAGACGCTATCGATCTCGCATCCCGCGACATCCTCGACAAATTCTCCGTCGATGAAGTGGGAGGCCGTTGGTTGCACCTTCATTTCATAGCCGCTTTCGATGTGTGATTTGATTTTTATTGGTTGTTCATTCAATAAAAACCTAGCGCCTTTTGCGTAATGCGACAAGTCCGCACGCGGCTTTCGAAACCGGCTATTGATTGCGATGATGAAACCATCAAATTTCTTCGGTTGATTCCGCCGGCAATGAGCTTAAGTCTTGGGCACAAAATTCATTCGAAGAGGAATTGCACGATGATCAGGAAAATGGATTTCTATATTGACGGCCAATGGGTGACTCCGGCTGGAGCCGGGGAGTTGGAGGTCATCAATCCGGCCACGGAAGAGCCGTTCGCGGTAATTTCTCTTGGTACTGCTGCAGATGTAGACAGCGCGGTCAAAGCCGCGCGGGCGGCATTCGAGGAGTATCGTGAGACTGACCTCGCCTATCGCCGGTCGCTGATCGAAAAACTGCTCGACATCATGGTACGTCGCCAGGACGAAATGGGAGACATCGTCTCCAGGGAAATGGGCGCGCCGATAACGCTGGCGCGCAGTTCGCAGGCCGGATCAGGGCCGTTCCACGTGGAAGGCTTCCTGAAGGCCTTGTCGGATTTCGAATGCGAGAAGGATTTCAACGGATCGGGCGAGCGTATCGTTCGCGAGCCGATCGGCGTATGCGGCATGATCACGCCATGGAACTGGCCGGTAAACCAAATGACGCTCAAGGTCGTTCCCGCGCTGGCGGTTGGCTGCACGTGTATTTTGAAGCCGAGCGAAATCTCGCCGCTTTCGGCCATGCTGTTTGCGGAAATGATCGACGAGGCCGGGTTCCCGAAAGGGACATTCAATCTGATCAACGGTGAAGGTCCGGTGGTCGGCGAAGCGATGTCGCGGCATCCGGATATCGACATGATGTCCTTTACCGGATCGACCAGAGCCGGGACCGCAGTGACGAAGGCGTCGGCGGATACGGTCAAGCGCGTTTCGCTGGAACTCGGCGGCAAGTCGCCCAACATTGTTTTTGACGATGTCGATCTGTCCGAAGCGATTACCAGGGGCGTGAAGTCTTGCTTCGGCAACACCGGCCAGTCCTGCAATGCGCCGACGCGCATGCTGGTTCAGCGCGACATCTATGAAAACGCCGTGGAGATCGCAGCAGAAGCGGCGTCGCGCGTCGACGTCGGCGATCCGGCCAGGGAAGGCAATCACATCGGACCGCTGGTCAGCGAAGCACAATTCAACAAGGTGCAGGGACTGATCCAGGTCGCCATCGACGAAGGCGCGCGTCTTGTCGCCGGAGGGCCTGGCCGTCCGGCCGGTATGAACCGGGGGTACTTCGTGCGGCCGACCATCTTCGCCGATGTCTCGAATGACATGACGATTGCGCGCGAGGAAGTGTTCGGTCCGGTGCTCGCCATGATTCCTTTCGACAAGGAGGATGACGCGGTCGCCATCGCCAATGACACCCCTTATGGGCTTGCCGCCTATGTCCAGACCGCCGATCAGGAGCGCGCCCGCCGTGTGTCGCGGCAACTGCGCGCGGGTATGGTGATGATCAACGGCGCGCAGCGACCCGCAGGCAGCCCGTTCGGCGGTTACAAGCAGTCCGGCAACGGTCGCGAGGGCGGAACCTGGGGCCTCGAGGATTTTATGGAGGTCAAGTCGATCAGCGGATACTGACGTCCAATGGCGTCGCGGCCGTTTGTTTGTTAAAGGTTGAACAATTCTGCGCGACGCCATATATTTTGCGAGAAACGGACGGTGAGGAGACGAGATCATGACGGCATGCATCACGGGCTGGGCCCATTCGAAATTCGGCAAGCTCGAAGGCGAAACGGTCGAGAGCCTGGTCGTCGACGTCGCAGAACGGGCGATCGCCCATGCGGAGCTGGAAGCCGCCGATATCGACGAGATCGTGCTCGGACATTTCAATGCGGGCTTTTCCAAACAGGATTTCACGGCGAGCCTGGTTCTGCAGGCCGACGACGGGCTGCGCTTCAAACCGGCGACGCGGGTCGAGAACGCCTGCGCCACAGGCTCGGCTGCGATCCATCAGGGGCTGAAGACGATCGAGGCCGGGCGCGCGCGCAACGTGCTGGTGGTCGGCGTCGAGCAGATGACCACGACTCTCGGCCCCGAGATCGGCGAGAACTTGCTGAAGGCGTCCTACCTGCCCGAGGACGGCGGTATTCCGGGCGGTTTCGCCGGCGTGTTCGGCAAGATCGCCGCCGCCTATTTCCAGAAATATGGCGACCAGTCCGATGCGCTCGCCATGCTCGCCGCCAAGAACCACAAGAATGGCGTCGGCAACCCGTTCGCGCAGATGCGCAAGGACCTCGGCTACGAGTTTTGTCGCACGGAAAGCGATAAAAACCCCTTCGTCGCGGGACCACTGAAGCGCACGGACTGTTCACTCGTCTCCGACGGGGCCGCGGCCATTGTACTGACGGATCTCGAAAGCGCCATGAAGGCCCCGCGGGCGGTGATGTTCCGCGCCGCCGAACATGTTCAGGATTTCCTGCCGATGTCCAAGCGCAACATACTGGCTTTTGAAGGCTGCCAGCTCGGCTGGCGCAAGGCGCTGGCGCAGGCCGGCGTGGTGCTCGACGATCTCTCGTTCGTTGAGACACATGATTGCTTCACCATCGCCGAACTGATCGAATATGAGGCGATGGGCCTGGCGAAACCGGGCGAGGGCGCGGCGGTGGCGATGTCCGGCGAGACGGCGAAGGACGGCCGACTGCCGGTTAACCCGTCCGGCGGACTGAAGGCCAAGGGACATCCGATCGGCGCGACCGGCGTCTCCATGCATGCGTTGACCGCCATGCAGCTCTGCGGCGAGGCTGGCGACATCCAGGTTCCGGGCGCCGAGCTCGGCGGCGTCTTCAATATGGGCGGAGCGGCTGTGGCCAACTACGTCTCCATCATGGAACGGGTGCGGTAGCCAAGTCAGCCTCCTTGCAGTATGCAGGCGCAAGAGGATGACGGTTGTAATGGGCAAGCCGGCGCGGCCTGACTGTGGAGTAAAGGCATGAGCGTACTTGTGACGGGTGGAGCCGGATATATCGGCAGTCACATGGTCTGGCGGTTGCTTGACGCCGGCGAAGAGGTGACGGTTCTCGATCGTCTGTCAACCGGACATGACTGGGCTGTGCCGCCGGAAGCCAATCTCGTCGTCGCGGACATTGGAGATCAGGGCAGCGTCGAGCCGGTGCTGAAGGAGCGGGGCGTCGACTCCGTGATCCACTTCGCCGGATCGATCATTGTTCCGGAATCCGTCAGCGATCCGCTGGGCTATTATTTGAACAACACGGTGAAATCGCGCGCGCTCCTGGAGGCCTGTGTGAATTGCGGTGTGAAGCACTTCATCTTTTCGTCCACGGCCGCCGTCTACGGAACGCCGGAACGCGCGCCGGTTTCCGAAGACGCCGAGTTGCATCCTGAATCGCCCTACGGAAACTCCAAGCTGATGACGGAACAGATGTTGCGCGACGCCTCGGCCGCGCACGGTTTCAGCTACGCGGTGCTGCGCTACTTCAACGTCGCGGGCGCCGATCCGGGGGGGCGGGCCGGTCAGTCGTCCCGCAACGCCACCCACCTGATCAAGATTGCGACGCAGGCGGCGCTCGGAAAACGCGCCGGGATGGAAGTTTACGGGCAGGACTATCCGACGCCGGACGGTACTTGCATCCGCGATTATATCCATGTCTCGGATCTGGTTGAGGCGCATTATCTGGCGCTGGAGCATCTGCGCGCGGGAGGCGGCAACCTTGTCGCCAATTGCGGCTACGGTCAGGGCTACTCGGTGCTGGAGGTAATCGACGCGGTGAAGAAGGTGAGCGGCGTGGACTTCGCAGTCCGCGAGGCCGATCGCCGCCCGGGCGATCCCGCAACGATCGTCGCCGATCCGGCGAAAATCAAGGCGCAACTCAGCTGGACCCCGCGCCATGACGATCTTTCCGTAATCGTCAACCATGCGCTCGACTGGGAACGCTCGCTCGAGAGACGCAATACACGGCAATAGCAATGAAAAGGCCCGCGCGGAGCGGGCCTTTCCTGATCGTGACTGTGACGGATCCGCTATTGTGGCGGGTTCGCCAACTGGACCGAGCAGATCATCCGCGTATGGGCGGAATTCAGCCAGCAATGCGACGGCAACGGTCCGCCGGGCACCGGGTAGACATAGACCTGCTGGGGGTTGCTCGCGGACGCCGCCGCCGCGCCGATCGCTGCTCCCGTTACAGCCGCCGCGCCGATCGCCGCCCCCGGATAGTACGGATACGGGTGGTAGTACGGGTACGGATGGTACGGATGGTACGGGGGAGGCGGGTACGGATGATAACCGCCATGGTGCGGCGGGGGAGGCGGATAGGGATGGTAGCCACCATGATGGGGAGGCGGGTAACCACCGCCGCCGTGATGGGGAGGAGGATGCCCACCGCCATGGAAACCTCCGGCTCCGCCATGACCGCCGAAGCCATGTCCGTGGTCGATGAAGAGCGCCACATTGTCCGCCGATTCCGGCAGCTTGCCGGAGACCATGCGCACGCCGTATTTGACCGATCCGCCGTCCATCTCGACCGAGGTGAGTTCAACGATCGCCGGCGGCTCTTCGATCTCGCCGAGCACGGAGACTGCGGCGTTCGGCGGGTCGGCGGCGAATGTGCCGCCTGATTTTTCCCACAGACCGGCGAAGGTCACGTTGTCGACATGGCCGACCATACGATAGGGACGGTCGCTGAAATAGATTGTGGCCGGCGCCATGCCGCCCAGCGTCATCGTTTCGCCGTCGAACGTCATAGAGGCGGCCTGCTGGACATATTCGAACACCGGCGCCGGCAGGGCGTATTGCTGCGCCGGAGCTGAGCTGGCGGCGGCTGGCTCGGCGGCAGTCGTGGCGTCCTGGGCCGAAGCAAGGCCGGGTGACGCCGCCAAGGCTACAACGCCAATCATGGCGAGTATCTTGTACATAGACATGTCTCCTGATTGCATTAAGTTGATGTATTCTTCTCGAAATATACGTGTCGAGTGTTGCCAGTTTATTTCATATCACGGTTCAAACAACCGTAATCTACGCGCTTGGTTTTCGATTTCTTATCGGCGTCCTTCAAGCCCCGGCGCTGCTTGCATTGCCGGCGGCGCGGGGTTAGGGCTGGGATTATAATGGATAAAAATGGAGGGCGCGGCATGGTCAATCCTGTGCTGGTCGAGGTGACGAGGGGCGGACGCGTTGAAAGCCGCCACCGAGGCGCAGCGGTTGCAGTGGACGCTGCGGGACAGACCATATTCTCGACGGGCGATACGTCGGCGCCGATGTTTCCGCGTTCGGCGATCAAGGCGATGCAGGCCCTGCCGCTGGTGGAATCCGGCGCTGCCGACGCCCACGGGTTCGGCGATCGCGAGATCGCGCTCGCCTGCGCGTCGCATTCCGGCGAGCCCGAGCATATCGCTCTGGCGGAGGCCATGCTGACGGCGGCGGGGCGCGACGCGGACGCGCTTGAATGCGGCTGCCACTGGCCGTTCAACATGAAGGTCGCCACGAAGCTCGCCGCGTCCGGCAAAACGCCCACCGCGCTTCATAACAACTGCTCCGGCAAGCATGCGGGCTTTGTCTGCACGGCCTGTCATCTTGGCCATTCGCCGGCCGGCTACATCAATTACGACCACCCGGTGCAGGGGATGGTGCGGGAAGCGCTGGGCGATCTGACGGGAGCGCATTATGGCGTCGACACCTGCGGAACGGACGGCTGTTCGATCCCGACCTACGCCGTGCCGCTGCCCGCCGTCGCCCATGGCTTTGCGAAGATGACGTCCGGCGAGGGTTTGGCGCCGGAGCGGGCGAAGGCGGCGCGGCGCATCGTGGAGGCTTGCATGGCCGAGCCGTTTTACGTTGCCGGCTCCACGCGGGCTTGCACCCGGCTGATGGAGCTTGCCCCCGGCAAGGTCTTCGCCAAGACCGGGGCCGAGGGCGTGTTCTGTGCAGCGTTGCCCGAACAGGGCGTTGGCGTGGCGGTCAAATGCGACGACGGCGCGACGCGGGCCGCCGAGGCAATGGTCGCCGCCGTTCTCGCGCTTCTTGTCAACGACGACGCGCTGCGCGACGGATTGCGGGCGATGTCCGGTCACACGATCAGCAACTGGAATGGCGTCGAAACCGGCCATGTGCGCGTGACCCAGGCGCTTCTATAGCTGCGTGTTGCCGAAGACGGTGAGGTGCGGATAGTCCTGCGCGCCGCCGGCGATCATGTCTCGCGTGATCCGCTCCTGCCAGCGATAGCCGACGATCGCGCCGCGCAGCGTGTTCTGGAAGATATTGTTCGCGATTTGCGCAGCCTCCGCCCCGTCGACCACGGTGACGGCGACGCCGATGAGGCTGTTGCGCACGATGTTGTCCGTGACCGAGACGCCGCGCAGATACGGACCCCAGCCGATGAGCATGCCGAAGCGGGCGATGTTGTCGAGGACGTTGCCGTTGACGCTGGTGTCTGCCTCCGCCGCGATCCCCCAGCCGAAGCCCGGTCCGATCGGATCGTAGGGGCCTTCATTGACGATGTTGCGCACGATGTTTCCGCTGACGACGGCCATGCGGCCGCCCTGGTTGAAATTGGCGATGGATATGCCGTTCGCCGCGCCGTCGACCAGATTGTTGGCGACGATCGCGCCCTCGAAGGCGAACTCGCAATAGATCGCCGTTTCGCCACTCGACAGGCACTGGTTGGCGACAATCTGCACGCCCGATCCGCTGTTGGACCGGATGGCGGAAAACGCGCAGTCGGCGACATGATTGCCGGTGATCATGACATTGTTGGCCTGATAGACGTTGATGCCGTTGCCGTGCTGACCGGTGCCGCCGTCGTCGGCGCGGATGCCGGTGACGCGGTTGCCGGACACGATCGCGCCGTCCGGCCCCGGCCGCCAGCGATGGATGAGGACGCCGCCATTGCCGCAGTTTAAAACCCGGTTGTCGGCGATCCGAATGGCCGCGCCGTCGACGCAGTAGATTCCGGCTGACGCCGCGGCGGAAATCGACGTTTCCGTGATCGACCCGCCGCAGGCTTCGAGCGCCACGCCGTGCTTGCGGCTGTCGAAGATGTTGCAGCCGGAGATGTCGACGTTGACGGCGTTGATCGCCTCCACAGCGCCGCGGCAGTATTCCGCCAGCCGGTGGCCGGACGCGTCGAGGGTCAGGCCGGTGAGGCGAATGTCGGAGGCGTTTTCGGCGCGCAGGAAATGATTGCCGCCGCCATAGATCAGCCGGCTGAGGCCTGGCACGCCGCGCAGATGGACGAGCGCCGGGAGCGTGACGTCGGAGACGATGAAATCGCCCGGCGGGATGAATACCGGCACGCCGGAATCCGACGCCGCGTTGAGGATTCTCTCAAGCGCCGCTCCCTGGTTTTCGAGCGAATCCGGCGCAAGGCCGAGTTCGACGGCGTTGAGAGCGTCCGGGGTCGCAGGCGGAGCGGCTCGAACCGGCGCGACGCCGGAGGCGAAGGCTCCACCCATGGCCGCAAGAAAGCCGCGCCGGGTGGCGCCCGGGCCGCCAGGGAGGAACTTCAATGCCGTGTCGCCTTGCTTGTCAGCCTGCATGAAGTTCACTATCCACAAGGGCTGAGGCAAAGACAAGACGGGGTTACGATGAGCGACGACCACAAGGGCGTGATTTTCGATTGGGCCGGCGCGAAGCTCAACGCGGCGGGCGCCGACTATCTGATCGACACGGTCGCCGACCTGCCGGCGTTGCTCGAGACGCTTTAATCGCGAAGCATCGGATAGGCCTCGACGTGCACCCAGTCGGTCGCCTTGACCGGCATGTGACAGCCGAGACAGTCTGTCTGGTAGTTGGTGGTGATGGTGGCGTCCGGCGCATCGGCGTTGAACTTCGCCCATCCCCAGCCGTCGCCCCATAGCGGGCCTTGCGGGCCGTTTTGCTTCGGCGGCTTGATCATGGCGAACCAGCCTTTCAGCGCGCCGAGATGCGACGTCCTGTCGTCGCCTTCGCCTTCGGTGACCCCGTCGCGCAGTTCCTTGATCAGCACCGCGCCTTCTGGAAATTCTCCGGTCTGGCGATAGGCTGTCACCGTTTCGGGCTGGGTGTAGACGATGTTGAACTGCTTCACGCCGGCGTCGTCGAGATGCGCGAACACGCCGAGCACGCTCCAGTCGCGCGCGTAATTCTCCTTCGTCATGACGATCGAGCCGTCGGGCTGGACCATCGCGTCGGCGGCCCCTTCGGCGGCGACGGGCGCAGCGTTCGCGAGGATGACGGCGGCCGCCGCCACGATCGCCGTTCCCGAAAGATACAGGGCTTTTTTCATTTAAGGTTCTCCATGGACAGTGCTTGCCGGCATCCTTGAGGCCTGCGCCCGCAGGGTCAAGCCCGGACGGCAAAGCCTTCTCGAACAGGGTTAGCGAAAAGACAAGAGAAGGCGGCGCGGGCGCCGGACAACCTTCCGGATTGTAAAAGGACTGCTTTTTCACACCTGTCACATGCGCGCCGCGGCCTTTTCCGCCTGTTTCAGGGTCGCGCCGAAAATATCGATATAGGCGAGGTTGGCGCTGTTGATTTCCCGTTGGCCGTTATAGGCGCGCGCCACGTAGATCATGCAGTCTGCGTCGCATGCTTCCTCGTTCCAGTCACGCGCCAGGCGCCGCACGATTCCGACTGCTAGCCGCACCGACAGGCAATCATCCACGGCGATCGACAGGGCGAGGTCTTGCGTCTTGTCCACCTCGCCGAGCCCGGCGCCGGTGGAAGGCCGGATCTGCGCAAGGCCGACGGACCAGTCAGGCAGGGGAAGGCCCAGCCGCGCCATGACCGGCAGGACGGTGTTTTCCGCCAGCCTCTCCAGCGCCGGAGTGCTGTAGGCCTCGATCGCCACCAGGGCCGAGGCGGCGCGCATGTCCCATCGTTTCAGGTCCAGACCGCAGGCGAGAATGCGATCCTCGTTCGCCGTCCAGATGGTCGCGGCCGCCTGGTCGACCGGAATGCGCGAGGGAAACAGGCCAAGCCCGGCGCCCTGACCGAGGATCGGCGCGCCGACGACCGCGCACAGGACCAGCGCTGCGTAAAGACTATTGGCCCGCATTGGCGAAAGACCATGTGATGAGAGCCGTCGCACTGGTCGTGATCAGGGTCGTCAGCAAGGTCGCGACGATCTTGCCGAAATCCAGATTGGCGCGCACGCCTTCGGAAACCCTGCTTTTCTTCGCCCATATCGCCGCCGTCACGCCCAGACGGGCGGTGAAGAAATAGGAGAGCACATAGCTGAGATAGAGCGCGAAGAATTGCGGGCGCAGCGATTTCCATTCGCTGGCGACGATGACGTCCCAAAGCACCATGATGGGCCAGCAGAACAGGAACGCAACCACGCCTGCGGCGACCGGGGCGTCAAAAATCGCGCGTTCCGGCCGCCAGAGCCCGATCAGGAACGCTCCGACGAAAGCCGGCGCCATTTTCAGCAGGACGGCGGGCCAGAACAGATACTTGTCCTGCGCCAGGATCGCCGCCTGGATTTCTTCGTGCTGGCTGGCGAGCTGGGTCTTTCGGAACGTCTCGGCGCGTTTGACCCACTCGGGTCGCGATCTCAGCCCCTGCTGATCGACAGCCGCCTGGTTTTCGACGTCATCAACAAGGGAGCCCAACTCCGTGGCGTTTCTCAACGTATCGTACACGGAATAGCTGGAAGGCGTCTCGTTGCCGGCCAGGTAATTGATAATACTGGAAATGTTCAGGTAATTGTCCTGAACGAGGATATTCTCGATATCGATGGCGGTCAGGTTCGACAGGGAATTTTCCGGAACGACGCCGTTTTGCAGCATCGCGCCCTTTATGATTGCCTCGTTGTTCTTCAGATACGAGATCAGCCGGTCGAGCGCAGCGTTGTAGGCGTCGGAATTCAGATGTTGTCCGTCGACAATGTCGTATGTGTAAAACACCTGGTACTGCACATTGTGCATGGCGTTCAATTCCCCGCAGGGCTCCAGCAATCCGACTTCCCTTTCCGTGAGCGAGACGGTCTCCCTGATCTGGCTCTCGCTCTCCTTCACATGCAGGGCGCGGCAGAAAGCGGCGGGCGACGGCAATTCGGGACTGGCGAGAAACTGCGTCTGGTTCTGCGGCCCGACGATCTGGGAGAATGTGAAGTAGTAGCGCGACGGCAGGAGCGTGAGCGCCTTGACCAGGGCAAATATGACCAGCAGCGCAATCAGGAAAATGACGGTGTCGATATTGCGATCGAAGATTTTCGGCATAATGGACATCCCTGTTTTGGTTATCCATCCGATGCAACCGGATACCAGCGACAGATAACGCGGTGATTTCATCGATGTGCACTATACAATTACAGGTTATATTCAGCAATATTTCGAATATTATTAGGAGTATTAATCTGCCTTGAGCCTTTCTATTCTTTTGTAATTCTTGTCCTGTTTCAGGCTGGCTTCGCGCCGCAATCGCGCCCGATCGCCCGCCGGCCCGCCATCTTTCTGCTCCCAAAACGTGTAGTCCTTGCCTATACTCGCCCTGACCGATTCCCTTCCGGAGGCATTCATGGGACTGCTGGCGCGACTTTCCTCCGTCAATCTCTCGATCTGGGTCATTATCGGCGCGCTGTCGGGGATCTTCTGCGGCGTGTTCATTGGCGACTATGCGGCGAACCTGGAGCCGTTCGGCTCGATCTACGTCATGCTCTTGCAGATGTGCGTGTTTCCCTTCGTCGTCTCCTCGCTTCTGCACGGGCTCGGCAGCCTGACGCCGCAAATGGCGCTGCGGCTTCTGAAATCCGGCCTGCCGGTGTTCCTCATCGGCTGGGCGGTGGTGTTCGCCGGCTTGTGGATCCTGTCGCAGGGCATTCCGGAGGCGCGCCCGCCGGTTCTGGTGGAGCCATCCAAGGGCGGCGGACTGGGCGAACTGCTGTCGCTCGTCATCCCCTCGAACCCGTTTTCCGATCTCACCCAGAACTACGTGCCGGCGATCGTCGTCTTTTCGGTCATCTACGGGATCGCCGTTCAGCGCCTCAAGCAGAAGGACAGCTTGCTTTCCGCGCTCTACACGTTCCGCCAGGCGAGCGTGACGGTGTGGGGCTGGGTGGTGCGCATCGCGCCCTTCGGCGTGTTCGCGCTGTTCGCCGACCTGGCCGGGACGGTGCAAATTCAGCTGCTCGGCGGCCTGTTCCTCTACGCCGTGCTGTTCGTGCTCGGCGCGCTGGCGATGGCCCTTTGGGTGCTGCCGTCGCTCCTGTGCGCGATCGCCCCGATGCGCTATCCCGAACTGATGCGCGACCTGCAGGAGGCGCTGGTCGTCGCCGTCGTCACCTCGCTGCCGATTACCGCCGTGCCGCTGATCATCAAGGTGACGCGCAAGATGGTCGAAGACCGGAAGGTCGAGGATCCCGAGAGCGGGGAGATCATCTCGACCTCGCTCGCCGTCAGCTATCCGATCGGACAGCTCGGCAATCTGTTCGTCGCGTTCTTCGTCGTGTTCGCGGCCTATTATGTGCATTCGGCGCTTCCGCCGACGGTCTGGTTCACGCTTCCGGCCGTCACCATCCTCTCCACCGTCGGAACGCCCGTTTCGACGGTCGACGCCGTCTCCTTCATGGCGCACTGGCTGGACCTGCCGGCCGACGTCAAGCTGCTCTATGTGGAGCTGATGACGCTGACGCGCTATCCGCAGGTGCTGGTCTCGGCGATGAGCCTCGCCTTCATCACCATCATCGCCACCTTCTCCTATTACGGGCTCGCGCGGCTGCACAAGCGACGGCTCATCTTCTCGCTCGGCTCGAGCGCTCTGCTGATGGCTGTGCTGGCGATCGGCGGCCGCGCCGCCGCGCCTTACCTGACGACCAAGGAGCCCGATCCCTATGTGAGCTTCACGCTGGACGAGGACCTGAAGGGCCGGGTCAAGGCGACGGTTCACAAGCCCGGGGACGGCGAAGCGGCCACCCCGCCGGCGCGGAGCGGCGACTCCATGCAGCGGATTCGCGAGAGCGGCAGGCTGCGCGTCGGCTACGGGCCGGCGATCATCCCGTTCAGCTATTTCAACGCGCAAGGCGATCTGGTCGGCTACGACGTGGCGCTCGCCTACAAGCTGGCGGAGGATCTGGGCGTCGATCTGGAATTCTATCCGATCACCAACTGGTCGGGTCTCGGCGCGGCGCTGAAGGAAAACCGCTTCGACCTCGCCATCGGCGGCATTTACGTCAGCGACAAGCGCTTGCAGGAGGTCCGGGTTTCCGACACCTATCTCTACACGCCGCTGGCGCTGATTTCGCATGCGAAGAATGCGAAGACCTATCTCGACCTGTCCGACGTCGACACGAAAGGCCTGCGCGTCGCGGTGTTCCGCGACACGATCCTTGAAGACCTGGCGCACAAACTGTTTCCGGAAGCGACGATCCAGGTGGTCGACGATTATTCGAAGCTGTCTTCCGACGCCAGTTTCGACGTCGCCCTGTGGACGCAGATCCAGGCCGCAGCCTGGGCCGAGGCCAATCCCGGCTATTCGGCGGTGGCGCCTGGCGATCTCGGCAGCCCGCTCGCCATCGCGATGCCGATGCCGCCCGACTCGCCGAATTTCGCCCGCTTCGTCGACGACTGGCTTTCGCTTCAACGGGGCAATGGCTTCGAACAGGGACTGAAGAGCTACTGGATCGACGGCCAGCCGCGCAGGAGCGACGCCCCGCGCTGGAGCATCCTCAACAACGTGATCGGAAAGTAGGGAGCGCCGCCAGCGGGCTTTTGCAATTTTAAGTTTAATGTTCTTGTCTCGCTTTCCTGCCTGATGCATTCTGATTGCGGCGCTGGCGACTCGTCAGCCCGCTTCGATCCCCAGCCGGCCGCAAGGAAGAGAAGGATGCGATGACCGATTTTGCCGTTGACCGGCGCGACCTCCTTCTGAACGGCGTTGCAAGCGTCGCGATCCTGGCGCTTGACGGCCTGGCGCCGGCGCCGGCGATGGCGCAAGCCGGCCCGGACACCCTCGAAAACTACAAGCCCGTCTATTTCGACGCCGCCGAATGGGCCTTCGTCATGGCGGCGACGGATCGCCTCATTCCCGCCGATGGCGAAGGGCCGGGCGCGCTTGCCACGCTGGTTCCACGCTTCATCGACCGGCAACTGGCCGGCGATTTCGGCAAGGCCTCGCGCTGGTATATGCAGGGGCCGCACGACCCCGACGCAAGCCCGCTTTTCGGCTTCCAGCTTGCCCAGACGCCCGCCGAAATCTACCGGATCGCGATCCCGGAGGTCGACGCGCACTGCCGAACCGCCTACGGCCAGGCCTTCGCGGCGCTTTCCGACGCCGACAAGGACGTGGTTCTCCATGATCTCGAAGCCGGCAAGGTCGACCTGAAGACGGTTCCGGCCTCGGACTTCTTCGCAATGCTGCTCGCCAACACCAAGGAAGGCTATTTCGCCGACCCGCGCTATGGCGGCAACCACGGCATGCAGGCCTGGACCTATATCGGCTTTCCGGGCGCGCGGGCGAGTTTCCGCGAATGGGTGGGCCAGCAGAACACGCCCTATCCGCTGGGGCCGGTGAGCATCGGCGGGGAGCGCGCCTGATGGCGCGGACGCAAAAGAAGGTCGACGCCGTGATTGTCGGCCTCGGCTGGGTCGGCTCGGTGATGGCGATGGAACTGACCGCCGCCGGGCTTGACGTGGTGGCGCTGGAGCGCGGACCCGACCGCAAGACCGTGCCGACCTTCGCCTATCCCAAGATCGCCGACGAGTTGCGCTACGCTGTCCGCTACGAACTGATGCAGCGCCCGGCCGACAGCACGGTGACGATCCGGCACAACACCGGGCAGACCGCGCTGCCCTACCGGCGTCTCGGCTCCTTTCTGCCGGGGACCGGCGTCGGCGGCGCGGGCGCACACTGGAACGGCCTCTTGTGGCGACCGAACGCCGAAGAATTGCGGCTGAAATCCTGGATCGACGAGCGCTTCGGCGCCGACATTATTCCGGACGACATGACGATCCAGGATTTCGGCGTCGACTACGACGAACTCGAACCCTATTTCGACCGCTTCGAAAAGATCGTCGGCGTTTCCGGCAAGGCCGGCAATCTGAACGGCGCGATCATGGACGGCGGCAACCCTTTCGAAGCGCCGCGCGCCAGCGACTACCCGATGCCTCCGCTCGAGCAGACCTATGACGCCGTGCTGTTTGCCAAAGCCGCCCGCAATCTCGGCTATCATCCGTTCCCCAAACCCGCCGCGAACGCCTCGCAGGTCTACACCAATCCCTATGGCATGCAGCTGGGCCCCTGCAACTATTGCGGCTTTTGCGAGCGCTTCGGCTGCCTGAACTATTCCAAATCCTCGCCGCAGACCTGCGTGCTGGACGCGCTCTACCAGCGCCCGAACTTCGAATACCGCACCAACGCAACCGTGCTGAAGGTGGAGCTTGCGCCGGACGGAAAAACGGCGACCGGCGTGACCTACGCCGACGCGAAGGGCGAGGAGGTGTTCCAGCCGGCGGATCTGGTGATCCTCGCCGCCTTCCAGCTCAACAATGTGCACCTGATGCTGCTTTCCGGCATCGGGCCGCCCTATGACCCGGCGACCGGCGCGGGCGCGGTGGGGCGCAACTACGCCTACCAGATGACGGGCGCGACCTCGCTGTTCTTCAAAAACATCGACTTCAACCCCTTTGTCGGCGCGGGCGCCAATGGCGTGGCCTTCGCCGATCTGGCGCTGAGCCAGATGGACTTTGCGAAAAACGGCTTCATCGGCGGCGGCTACCAGTCTTCGCAGCAGACGAACGGCCAGCCGATCCACCATCTGCCGCTGCCCGAGGGCACGCCCGCCTGGGGCGCCGGCTGGAAGAAGGCCGTGGGCGAGCACTACGGCCACTCGATGGACATCGTGCTGCAATCGACCAACATGCCCTATCGCGACGCCTATCTGGACCTCGACCCGACCTACAGGGACCCGTTTGGCCGGCCCTTGCTGAGGATGACCTTCGACTGGCGCCCCAACGAGCTGAAACAGGCGCAGTTCTTCAAGGAAAAGGCGGCGGAGTTTGGCCGCGAAATGGGGGCTGACGCGTCTACTTCCTTCTATCCCGACGGGCATTACGACACCCGCGTGTACCAGTCGACCCACACGGTGGGCGGCGCGATCATGGGGACGGATCGACAAACCTCCGCCATCAATCGCTACCTGCAGAGCTGGGACGTGCACAATGTGTTTGCGCCGGGCGCCAACGCGTTTCCGCAGAATTTCGAATATAATCCGACCGGGATGATCGGGGCGCTGACGCTCTGGGCCGCAAGGGCGATCCGCGAGGATTATCTCGCAAACCCCCGGCCACTGATGTGAGGGCGCTGCGATGAGACTGAAAATCCTCATCACGGCGCTTGCCCTGACCGCCGGTTCGGCCTTCGCCGCCGACGAGGCGGAAAAGGGCGAATATATCGCGCAGCTGGGCGACTGCGCGGCCTGCCACACGGCGCCCGGCGGCGCGCCCTTCGCCGGCGGACTGGCGATCGCCAGTCCGTTCGGGGATATCTACACGACCAACATCACGCCCGATCCGCAATACGGGATCGGCGACTACACGCTGGAGGAATTCGACCGGGCGGTGCGCCGCGGCGTGCGCAAGGACGGCGCGAACCTCTATCCGGCCATGCCCTATACGTCCTACGCCAAGGTGAGCGACGCGAACATGGCGGCGCTCTACGCCTATTTCATGAAGGCGGTGGCGCCGGTGCACAAACCGGCCCCTGCCTCCGACTTGCGCTTTCCCTTCAACATCCGGTTCGGGATGGAAGGCTGGGACATCGTCAACCGCCCGGAGGTGGGCTTCACGCCGCCCTATGACGACGCGCAGCTGAACCGGGGCGCCTATGTCGTGGAAGGGCTTGGCCATTGCGGCGCCTGCCACTCGCCCCGCAACCTGATGCAGGCGCAGGAGGGCTACACCGCCGCGAGCGACCGGTTTCTGACCGGCGGCACACTTGGCGTGTGGCCGGTGCCGGATCTGCGCGGGCCTGAGAGCGCGCCACAACGATGGAGCGACGCGGAACTGGTCGAATACCTGACGACGGGGCGCAACGCCTACACGGCGGCGACCGGCGAAATGGCGCTGGTGGTTGAGCGCAGCATGCAGCATGCGACGGAGGCGGACATGGCCGCGATCGTCGCCTATCTGAAACATATCGGGCTTCCGGCCGCGGCGAGCGACAAGGCCGCAGCGACAGGCGCGGGCCGCAGCGACGACACCACGGCCATGCTGACGGCGGCGAAACCCGACATGCCGGAAGGCGCGCGGCTTTATCTCGACAATTGCGGCGCGTGCCACACCGTGAGCGGGCAGGGCGCGCCGCGGGTTTTCCCGAATCTGGTCGGCAATTCGCTGGTGCTTTCCGACAATCCGGGCGGTTTCATCGAGGTTATCCTGAAAGGGGCGATGATGCCCAGCACCAGGCGGGCTCCGGCTGCGCTGGCGATGCCCGGCTTCGGCGACCGGCTTTCGGATGACGACGTGGCGGCGCTCGCAAGCTTCATCCGGAGCGCCTGGACGAACGACGCCGGCAAAATCGAGGCCGAGGCCGTCAAAAAGATCCGCGAACAGCTCTGAGGACGGTGTTGGCGGGGTGGATTGAGCCGTGTCTTCGGATGCAATCTGGCTTTGTTTCGGGAATTCGGGATTTTGCGGTTCGTCCGGCGTATCCGGCGGCGGGGTTTCGGCCTCGATAGGGCAGTCGATCCAGGCCTTGAACGCCTTTTTCCGCCGGGCGCGGGCCTCGTTGCGGTAACGTCTCAGCAGGCGGCCGGGATCTTCCATGCGGCGCGCGGTGCGCGGGTCCACAAGCGCGGTGATGAGGCGCATTACCCGGCGGTCTTCCGACCGGGTGAGGCTTTCGCCGGCGAGCGCCCGCTTCATCAGCTCCGCGTCGTCGCAATGGTCCGGGTAGGGGGCGTCCAGGTTCCTGCCGGCCTCGAAATCGGCGAGCGCGCGTTCGCAGGATTCAAGCCGGGCTTCGGCTTCGGCCAGCGCCAGGGCGCGGAAGCGGCGTTCGTCGCAGGGGATGAAATCAGTGAGCGTGAGGTCGGGTTGGGCAAGGATGATGCGGAGCCACAGGCCCACGCGCGCCGGATCGGGCCGCGCTGTCGCGCCGTGCCGGCGGGCATTGCCGGAAACCGTTGCCTTGCCTTCCGGCGTCCTGGGGCCTGTGCTCTTGGCGGAATTCGCCCGGTTGCGGCGGGCGACGTCGGTTGTCACTGTTCCGTCGGGTCGTGATCGATTTCGGCAGGCGCGGCGGGGCGTTTTCTTTGCAGGGCGTTGAAATCGCGCCGGACCTCGCGGCGGCGCCGCTCCAGCGCGATGATCGCCTCGTTGTGGACGGTGACGGAGCGCTCCCAGCTGCGATACGCCTCGCCCATCAGGTCGACCGGGTCCATGCCGAGCGCGGCGATCTCCTCATGCGCGCCGGCCTGCTTGTCCGGATTGGCCGAGGCCGCGCGCGCCGCCAGATGCTCGCCGGCCGCCTTCGCAGCCTCCTCGTCGAAGGGCTCCGCCTCGAATGTTTCGCTGTCGCCGCCGGCCTCCTTGTGCGCCTTCACGTCCTTCGCCAGTTGCGCGATATGGGCGGCGCGGCGGCTTGTCACGACCGCCTTGCAGATCGCCTGGCGGGTGATGCGGCGCAGGCTCGCCTCGCGCATGCGGCGCTGCTGGAGAAGCTCCCATTCGAGGCCGATCAGGTTTTCCGCGATCACCTGTTCGTAAGGCGAGGCGGGCTCAAGGGCCGCCGCCATGGCGGCGTGGAAGGCGCTGTAGGAGCCCGGATCCTCGCCGGTCATCGGCGCGCGTTCGGGCAGGATGGCGAGGAAACTGTCGAGCGCGAAGGACGCGGGCGACAGGGTGTGCAGGCTGGAAGCCATGAGCGATGCCTCATCGTGGTTGGGGGGCGGGCTTCATAGCACGGATAGCGGGAAAATGCAAGAGTATGTTCTTGGTTTGTTCTATATGCGAGAATGGAAACTTAAAGGTAACAACTTTTGCACCATGCCTTATCATGCGGGTAACGGGAATCATGGAGTCGCCCAGAGCATCGAAGCTACACAGCAACACCGAATGCACCGTCGTGGCGTTTTGCGTAAGGGTTGGTGTTTGGCTGGCGAAGGCTAAGCAGTCTTTCGGTTTCGGCGATCTCGTTTACTATTTCACTTTCCTGAACTACGGATTCCAAGATAACTGGGACGGTTGACATGATTTCCGCAAACGGTTCATAGGCTCGCTTGGCAGCGAACGACATCAGAAAATGCTTTCCGATACTATTAACTTCACTCAGATGGACCTGAACCAATCGACAACGAAATTCTTCGATGATGCAAAGCCCCTCGGTCATACTCGAATCGACTTGCCGGGCATGCGCTATATCGAAACACAACTTTGCCTCAGGCAGATGATCATAAAAGCCTCGAAGTTCCTTGGCAGTCCGTCCGATCGGCTTTCGAGAGTCCATATTTTCAAGGCATAGACGCTTTCCTAGCTCCTTCCATATTGAGATGTCGTGGATTGTGTCGGGATGAACGATAATATTCATCTCCATTTCGGCAATTGTTTTTAATTGGGTAACAAGAGCTCTTTCATCATCAAAATCCGTTGGTGCGTGAAAGCTGATGTATTCATATCGTTGCTTAAGCTGTTTCAAGCGTGATGGGAGCACCGATAGTAAAATCGGAAGCTCAACTGCGCGAAGCGCAGATAGTTCGACAGCATTGGCGCGAGTTGGATTAAGCAATTGCAGAGCGCGCGCGAAATTATCAAAGGCAATTGCTCCAGTAGAAAAGCCAATAATCATCAGAAAACTCCATATTTTTTTACCAGCTTCGTGATTTTGGCATCAGCATCGAAAAGGAGTGTTGTAAGAGCTTCATCGAAGTTGGTTGCCACTTTTCGGGCCTCTAGGAAAGCATCATTCTGGTAGGCTTCTTCTGGAGACAATTCTTCGAGCAGTTCCCGCTGCTGTTTGTTGTTGAGTATCGCAAGGTACGCATCATAGTTATCGAATATATCGTGCGTCAAAGATGGGGCGTGCTCTGCTACGACCATGGCAAGGGATTCAAGCGGTGGTCGTTGCGCCCAATTGGTCAAGTACTCTACAAGCTTCTGTTCTAAAAACTCTTCATCACGTTCGTCCACATCTCTCAAAGCCCAAGAAATGCACATTAACAACCCCGAAACGAAGATTAGCTTCCTAGACATCCGAAGCTTGATGTTTCTGAGTGCCCACTTCTGTCCCTCACGGGCTCTATACTTGTTCGCATAGTCAACCGCCATCGTTCGCCAGAAACGTACAACATCGTTCAATAAGAAACGCGGTATTCTATCCTTGCGGCTGTTTCCCGTAATGAAACTCGCATCCTCCACCACATAACGGTTCAAAACTGCATTTAGGATACGTCCGTGGACATCTTTACTTGATCCCTTGTCAACAGGTGTTGATTCCAAGAGCAAGAGCAGCCGACGAGTCATGTTCTTGTTGGTGTCTTCGTCGCCACCGATCTCGTGTACGAGATTGTGGCTGAAGACCAAGCCGCCGAAAACTTCAGTAGGGCCGGGAACTTTAAACTCGGCGTCGTTCAACTTATGCTTGAGGGAGTGCACAATTTCTAGATGGCGGGAGTCTGCACGGCCATCAACTAATAATGTCCAATCCAAATCGCTGTCATTGGTGAATTCACCGCGTGCCAGAGAGCCAAATACAACGAGACTTCCTTCGTCAGTAGGTAGCAGATCACCCACCAGTTTAGCTAGCTCTTCAAGTTTCGAGCGGCTTAACGAACTTGCATCGTTGATATTACTCCAACTAGCTGCGGTGTCGGTCCGCAATCTATCAAGCGCGGATGTTAGCATTTGTCGCCTCTAGGGTTTTAACGACTCTTTCGTTACATATGTAGCTGCTTGCCAGCGATTTGTCCTCGCGAACAGGATGCCCCAGCAGATATTTTTAAAACAAACCGGACCTAGTTACCTTTACGATGACAGTTTACTCAATCCCTAATTTCTGTCAGGTATACGGTCATGGCACGTCTGGCGCGCATCGTCATTCCCGATATCCCCCATGAGGGAAGGGGGGATGGTTTGTTGGTGGTCAGCAGCTTCAGCAGCGGCGGCCGGGTGGGGCGTTGCCTATGTCATGATGCGCTTTTAGCTGTCCTTACCTCGCACAACGCTCACTCCGGGAGCACGCGGAATTCCATCTGATGAACCACGTCAGGCAGTTCCAGGCGGTCGAGGATATAAACCTCGTCAGGCTCGCAGTCTTCGATTCTCTGCCAGTTCTCCTTCAGCCAGGCGACGCTGACCACTGATCTGCCTGAAACCCGGCTCTCCGGAGGCAAGACCCGGGAAATGAGGCCGGCGTGATAGCCCGTCGCCTGTACCAGAGCCAGGCCAGGATAATATCCGGTGAGGTCTATCAGCATGTAGGCAAGCGGACCCGGATCGGTCTCGTACCCCGGAAGGCAAAGGACCGTGCCCCTGTGCAGCTCTTTCCTGTCGGTTTCGGTCAGTTTTTCCATCGTGAAACCCTCATCGGTTTGAGCGACTCGACCCAGTCGTTTGGAACGCCGTCAAAGTGATCGCGTAACCGGTCGTCCACATGCATTGTATCCCAGACAGCGGCGAAGAGTTGCATGCTTGACGTGCCGTCACAACCGTCCTTTTCTGCCCGCGCCGCGGACGCGGCGCCGGCTGGATGGCGGCTCAAGGCCGCCATGAGGGGGCGGGGGTGGCTGTTTGCTGGGTATTGTTTGCTGGATTGGCTCTATGAGATTCTATTTCGCGGTCTTGTACATTTTCGGAATTCTGGTGGGCGTTTCCTATTTGTATTCCCTACCTTTTCTCGTGCGGGCCGCGCTATGTATTCCGGCGATTTACAGCGCCTATGTATTGAGAGTGAGATACCTGAAGCATGAGGATCTGTCCTATCCGGCGCAAAGGAAGATCAAGCGTATTCAGGACGCCAGCTTGTCAACGTGGTTGCTCCCGCCTTTGATCCCGGTAATCAGCCTACTTATGGAAAATGGGCTGATCATTTACAGCTCGTGGAACACCGTAAGCTATCTGGACGCGGTGGCCTATGGCGCGCTGCTCGTGTTCACAGTTCTGTTTTCTCCCATCAGGCCGAACGTGGAAAAATAGCCAGAGGATTTGGTGATCTCGTTTGCGTCCCCTCGCGCACCAAAGTGGTTCTGGTTCAAGGCCGGAATGAGGGCGCGGGGATGGTTTGTTGGCGGTTAGCTGCTTCAGCAGTGGCGGCTGGGCGGAGTGGCGGCGGGGCGTTGATGCGCTTGGACAGTCCTCACGCCTGCTATCCATGCGGATTTCTGTGACCGCGCATTCGCGTGTCGGGATGCGTCATGAGGGCCGGGCTGTGTGGAAAGGGGCGCCAGCCGGAGTTTTGACTGGGGGTTTGGGGACGCTCTCCGGCTGGCTTTCAATCCCGGTGTTCGTGACCGCCGGGCTCATACCCGTCGCTTGGGGGAGCGGGTCGGGAGATAATGATAAAACGCAGCCCCGTCGATTTGGTTCCGTCGGTTTTTCAAAAATGTGAATCCGAGATGCCGTTTGTCTTCGCGAACGGGAAGGCTATGTTTGCGCATATGCCCGCCAAAGGCGCGGCGGGACATGAGCGAGGTGGAGACCATGGCGGCATCCGACGATTTCGGGTTCGGCGCCCAGATACGCAAATCGCCGTTTTTCGACGCGACCGTGCGCTGGGGCGCGACCGGATTTTCCGTCTACAATCACATGTACATTCCGCGCGACTTCGGCGATCCGGAACAGAACTTCCGGAACCTCGTCAACGACGCGATCCTGTGCGACGTGGCCGTGGAGCGGCAGGTCGAGATCACCGGACCGGACGCGGCGCGCTTCACGCAGATGCTGACGCCGCGCGACCTGTCGAAAATGCAGGTGGGGCAGTGCAAGTACATTCTGATCACCAACCAGGACGGCGGGATCCTGAACGATCCGGTGCTGCTCAGGCTCGCCGACAACCGCTTCTGGATTTCGCTGGCCGACAGCGATGTGCTGCTGTGGGCGCAGGGCGTGGCCGTGCATGCGGGCATGGACGTGGCGATCCGCGAGCCGGACGTCTCGCCGTTGCAGCTGCAGGGCCCGAAATCCGGCATGATCATGGAGGCGCTCTTCGGCGCGGAGATCGCGAGCCTGCGGTACTATCGGCTGCGCGAGATTGAACTGGACGGCATTCCGCTGGTCGTGTCGCGCACCGGATGGTCGAGCGAACTCGGCTACGAGCTCTATTTGCAGGACGGCGCGCGCGGCGACGATTTGTGGGAGCGGATCATGGCGGCGGGCCAACCCCTCGGCCTGAAGCCCGGCCATACCTCGACGATCCGCCGCATCGAGGGCGGCATGCTGTCCTATCACGCCGACGCGGACATCGGCACCAACCCTTACGAACTCGGCCTCGACCGGCTGGTGAACCTCGACATGGAGGCCGATTTCATCGGCAAGGCGGCTCTGCGGCGCATTCGCGACGAAGGCGTGCGCCGCAGCCAGGTGGGGCTGATCATCGGCGGCGAACCGCTGAAAGGGCCGAACACCACGTTCTGGCCGGTGCGACGCGACGGGGCGACGATCGGCAAGGTGACGTCGGCGGTGCATTCGCCGCGTCTTGAGAAGAACATCGCGCTGGCGATGGTCGCGGCGGAGCATGCAAGCGTTGGCGCGGAGGTCGAGGTCGTCACCAGGGCCGGTGTGGCTCCGGCGACGATCGCCGAGCGCCCGTTCTACGACCCGGAAAAGAAACTCGCCTCCGGCTGAGCGACCGGCTGTATTCCCCTTGAACGACGCCAATCTTTGAAATTGTCCAAAAGAAAACACGTTCTCTATCGAGATATTTGTTATGGAGGGCGCGCAGACTTACTGAGTCTCTACAAAGGGAGAACTTCATGCTCGTGCATAAATTCTTGTCCGCGCTTTGCGTGGCAACGGCTTTCTGTCTTGCGGGCGCCGTAGGCGCAGCGCTGGCGCAGGACGCCGAAAAGCCCAACATCATCGTCATCATGGGCGACGACATCGGCATGTGGAACATCGGCGCCTATCATCGCGGCCTGATGGCCGGCCGCACGCCGAACATCGACAAGCTTGCCGCCGAAGGCGCCATCTTCACCGACTATTACGCCGAAGCGAGCTGCACGGCCGGCCGCGCCAACTTCATCACCGGCGAACTGCCGATCCGCACCGGCCTGACGACCGTTGGCCAGGCGGGCGCAAAGATCGGCATGCCGGACAAGGCTCCGACCATCGCCACGGCGCTGAAGGAGCTCGGCTACGCCACCGGACAGTTCGGCAAGAACCACCTGGGCGACCGCAACGAGTTCCTGCCGACCGTGCACGGCTTCGACGAGTTCTTCGGCTACCTCTACCATCTCGACGCGATGGAGGATCCCTTCCATCCGAACTATCCGCAGGACCTGCTCGACAAGGTGGGCCCGCGCAACGTGCTGCACAGCTTCGCCACCGACGCGGACGACGAAACGGTCGATCCGCGCTGGGGCAAGGTGGGCAAGCAGCGCATCGTCGACATGGGGCCCCTGCCGCCGCATCCGATGGACGGCATCGAACTGAACATGGAGACCGTCGACGAGGTGATCCGCGACCGGACGTTCGACTTCATCGACAAGGCGCAGGCGGATGGCAAGCCGTTCTTCGTGTGGCTGAACCCGACGCGCATGCACGTCAAGACGCACCTGTCCGAGAAATACGAGAACATGCGCAATTCCAGCAATGGCTGGTCGATCCAGGAAGCCGGCATGGCGCAGTTCGACGACATCATCGGCGACGTGATGACCAAGCTGGAAGAGATGGGCGTCGCCGACAACACCATCATTGCCGTAACCACCGACAACGGCACCGAGGGCTTCACCTGGCCGGACGGCGGCACGACGCCATTCAAGGGCTGGAAAGGCATGGGCACCGAAGGCGGCTTCCGCGTTCCGATGGTCATGCGCTGGCCGGGCAAGGTCGCGCCCAACCAGGTGATCAACCAGGTGATGTCCGGTCTCGACTGGTTTCCGACGCTCGCCGCCGCCGCCGGCTATGACGGCGACATCGCCGAGGATCTGAAGAAGGGCGCGTCGCTGGACGGCAAGGAATACAAGGTCCATCTCGACGGCTACAACCAGATGGAGATGCTGACCAAAGGCGCAGACTCGGCGCGCGACGAGATCTGGTACTTCACCGAATCGACGCTCGCCTCGGCCCGCGTCGGCGACTTCAAGTATGTCTTCGTCGAGCAGCCTGACGGCTGGTTTGGACCGAAGGTGAAGCTGGACTGGCCCGGCATCTACAATCTGCGTCTCGACCCGTTCGAGAAGATGAACATCGGCGACTCGATGTACGCCGCCAACTGGTGGACCTACGAGTTCTGGCGCTTCGTCTTCGTGCAGCAGGAAGTGGCGAAACTTGCGCAGACGGCGGTGGAGTTTCCGCCGATGCAGCCGGGCGCGAGCTTCAATCTAGAAGCCGTGAAGGCGAAGGTCGAGCAGGCGCTGGCCAGCCGCACCGGTAACTAGGCATTCCGAAAGACGCACATTGAGCGGCCGCTGGGGAGACCCGGCGGCCGTTGTTTTTCAGGGCAGGCTTACTCCGCCGCCTGTTTGCGACCGATGCTCTCGGCAGACGCCATGCCGGGGGCGGACGACTTGCCGCCGAGCTTGTCGCGCACGCCCTTTTCGATCCGGTCGCCGGTTTCCTTGTCGATATTGCGCCAGTAGTCGAAGGCGCGCTCAAGCACCTTTTCGCTGACGCCGTCGCAGAGATGGCCGACGACGTTGGAGACGAGCCGCTTGCGCGCGGCTTCGTCCATCACGTCGTTGATCAGCGCGCGGGGCTGGCTGAAATCGTCGTCGTCCTCGCGCAGCGTGTAGGCCTCGCGCACCATCTCGCCGTCGGCATGCCATAGGCCGGCTTCGCCCGTCATGTCGGGCTGGGCGGCCGGGCCGCCCCAGGAATTCGGCGCGTAGACCGGATCGGAGACGTTTTCCGTGCGCATCGCGCCGTCCTTGGAATAGCTGTAGACCGGGCAGCGCGGCTTGTTGACCGGGATCTGCTTGTAGTTGACGCCGAGGCGCGCGCGGTGGGCGTCGGCGTAGGAAAAGCCGCGGGCAAGCAGCATCTTGTCGGGCGACAGGCCGACGCCGGGAACCATGTTGTTCGGCTCGAAGGCGGCCTGCTCGATCTCCGTGTGGAAATCGGTCGGGTTGCGGGTGAGCGTCATCCGGCCGACCTCCATCAGCGGATAGTCGGCGTGCGGCCAGACCTTGGTGAGGTCGAACGGGTTGATGCGGTAGGTCTTGGCGTCCTCGAACGGCATGATCTGCCATTTCAGCGTCCAGCTCGGATAGTCGCCGTCGCGGATCGCGTTGAAGAGGTCGCGGCGGTGATAGTCGCCGTCGCTGCCGGCGAGCCTGTCGGCCTCGTCCTGGCTGAGATAGGCATTGCCGTCGCCCTGGTCGGTGTGGAAGTGGAACTTAACCCAGAACATCTCGCCGTCGGCGTTGACCAGTGAATAGGTGTGGCTCGAATAGCCGTTCATCTCGCGCCAGGTCTTCGGAATGCCGCGGTCGCCCATGAGGTAGGTTACCTGGTGGGCGCTTTCCGGCGACAGCGTCCAGAAATCCCACTGCATGTCGTGGTCGCGCATGTCGTTGTCGGCGCGCCGCTTCTGGCTGCGGATGAACTGCTGGAACTTGATCGGGTCGCGGACGAAGAAGATCGGCGTGTTGTTGCCGACCATGTCGAAATTGCCGTCCTCGGTGTACATCTTCACCGAAAAGCCGCGCGGATCGCGCCAGGTGTCGGGGCTGCCGCGCTCGCCGGCGACGGTGGAAAAGCGGATCAGCACGTCCGTCTTCGCGCCCGGCTGGAAGACCTTCGCCCTGGTGTACTGGCTGACATCCTGCGTGACCTCGAAATGGCCGAAGGCGCCGCCGCCCTTGGCGTGGGGCTGGCGCTCGGGAATGCGCTCGCGGTTGAAGTTCGCCATCTGCTCGAGCAGGTAATGGTCGTTCAGCACGATCGGTCCGTCGCGGCCGACAGTCAGCGAATGCTCGTCGCTCTGCACGCGGATACCGGCGTCGGTGGTTGTCGGGGGGACGGTTGTCTTCTTTTTGCTCATGATCGGTAACCTTTGCGTGTAGGAAATATCTGAGCGTGTAACTTCCGGGCGGGCGCAAGGTTCCATTGGCCGGCGATTTTGACGCAGGCGTCGCTGCTGGCGGCCTTCGGAGGTTCAACCCTCGTGCAAATGGATTTCATTATTCGCATGCGGAAATCATTCGAAGATTCCCGCAGCGCGTATCGTCTATTTCAAAATCAACTCAATATGGCCCAGCGCTGTCATCTTCGGGCGCGCGCGCCTTCGAACACCACTTCGCCGTGGCCCGTGACATGCACGCTTTGGAGAAGATGAGCTTCGTTTCCAACCCGTTGCATGCTTTTGATTCAGATACATGTCCCGGCGCCGGACGTCTTGCTCAGTATCCTCCGAAGAGGGGAAGGCCGCGCGTCTCCGTCTGTGCGCTCAACACGGTTCCCGTCTCGGCCTCCGTGATGAACAGCTGATCGCGGTTTTTGCCCCCGAAGGCGACGTTCGTCGTGTGCAGCCCTGTTGGCGAGACGAAGCGGCGCGCCGGTTCTCCTCTCGGCGTCATGTGCCAGACCGTTCCCAGACCAATGTGACAAATGACGAGCCCGCCGTCGCGGTCGATTGCCAGACCATCCGGCCCCTGTCCGCCGGATAGCTGGATGAAGTTGCCCACCTTGGCGACGCTTCCGTCAGGCATCATGGGAACCCGCCAGATGCAATTGCCGCGCGTTGCGGCGACGTAAAGGGTCGCGCCGTCGGGCGACAGCACGAGACCGTTCGGGCTCGGCACGTTCGCGAGGATCATCTCCGGCGCGCCCGTCGGCCGGACCCGGAAGACGCGTCCGGTGGGATCGTGCAGGCCGGTCATTCCCTGATCGGTGAAGTAGAGGTCTCCATTGTCAGCGAATGTCAGGTCGTTGACGGCCTTGAGCCGCTCGAGATGGCGCCGCTGGAGAAACGGCGCAATGTTCCGCGTGCGCGGATCGAACACCATGATTCCGTTTCTGTAATCCGCGATGAAGAGACGGCCGTCCTGGTGGAAGGCGAGGCCGTTGGGTTCGCCGTCATAGGTTATCATTACCTCGAACCGGCCATCCGGCGATATCCGGAAAATCCGGCCATAGGCGATATCGACGCACCATAAATTGCCGTCGTGGTCGAAGGCCGGACCTTCGAGGAGCGAGTGGTCGGGCTGACCTCCAGGCTGGCCATCGCGCCATTCGGACGGCTCTCCGTGCATTCTGAGTTCGTCCGGCAGGCTTGCGAACACGGATGTTTCGGTGGTGGGCGGCGGAGCAAAAAACACGACTTGTTACCTCATTTCGCTCAATGGGTCGCCCTCGGCAGCCACAGCGCGATATCCGGCTCGATGTAGAGCGCAAGGCAAAAGGCGACGATAATCAGCGCATAGGGCATCGACGATTTGCCGATGACTCCAAGCGGCGCGTTGCTGATGGATTGCACGGCAAACAGATTGAGCCCCATCGGCGGCGTCAGCGCGCCCAGCTCGATCAGAAGCACCAGCACCACGCCCATCCAGATCGGGTCGTATCCCATCACCTGGAAGACGGGAAAAAGCACAGGCACCGTCAAGAGCATGATCGACAGCCCGTCAATGAACATGCCGATGACCGCGTAAAGCGCGATCAACAGAAGGAAGAAGGCGAAGGGACCTATCCCTGCCTCGGCCATGGCCCCGGAGAATCCGCGGCTGATGCCCGAGTTGACGATGGCGAAACTGAGAAACTGGGCGTTGATGGTGATGAACATGACGACGCAACTCGTCACCACCGCGTTGCGCAGCGCGGCGACGAGAGCGGCGGCGGAAAGGTCGCGATAGGCCAGACCGAGCAACAGCGCCAACAGGCAGCCGAAGGCGGCCGCTTCCGTGGGCGTGACGACGCCCGCGTACATGCCTCCTATGACGGCGACGATCAGGGCGGCGACCGGCAGGCTGTCGACGATCCCGGACCGCCGCTTTCGCTTCAGGTCTTCGGCGTCGGGCGGCGGCGCGAGATCCCGGTTCAGCAAAACGCGGATCGCGATATAGACCAGAAACAGGGTGGCGAGCACGAGACCCGGGACCACGCCCGCCATAAAGACCGACAGAACGGACGTCTGGGTGATCGAGGCGTAGACAATCATCGGGATGCTCGGCGGGATCAGGATGCCGAGGCACCCGCCGCCGGTCAGCGAACCGAGCGTCAGCGCGTCCTTGTAGCCGCGCCGCCGCATTTCAGGCACGGCGACCGTGCCCACTGTCAGGGCGGTGGCGACCGTTGAGCCGGACAGCGCGGAGAAGGCGGCGCAGCCGACGATATTGGTGTGGGCGAGCGCGCCGGGAATACCACGCAGCATCACTGCGATGCCGTTGTAGAAGCGCCGCGCCAGGCCGCTGCGCAGGATGATCTCACCCATCAGGACGAAGAGCGGGATGGCGACGAGCGTAAAGCTGGTGGCCGTGTTCCAGATGATGTCGCCGAAGGTCGGCCACATGCGCGTGCCGGTCGCCATCGTCACGCCGACAATGCCGACGATCCCGATAGCCGATCCGATAAGGACGCCGCCGAACAGGCAGCAGACCATGAGAACGCCATAGACAAGAAGGGCGACTGACCAGTCCATTGAAACTTCCTATTGCCCGCGCCCGTAACTGCGACTGAGAAATTCCTCGGCGAAGGACAGGGCAAGGAGCGCGAAGCCGACCGGCATCACGATTTGTGGAATCCACAGGGGTGTGGTGGAAGCGAAAGCCGAACCGGAATTGAACAGCAGGCTGAGCGCCCAGGTCTGATAGCCCGCATAGGCGGAAAAAGCTGCTAGCGCGAGACTGGCGAGGCTGGCCGCGGCCAGGGAGAACCGGCGTCCGCGCCGCCCCATGACGCCGAGCCCGAAATCGATCCGCAGCAGGGCGCCGGAGCGGTGGGTGTAGACCAGGCCTGCAAGAATGACGAAGGCGAATCCGTAGCCTGAATATTCGTCGGCGATGAGCGTCGAAACGCCGAAAAAGTAACGGCTTACGATTTCGACATTCATCAGGCAGAAGACAAGAACGAGCACGATGATGGCGGCGCCGAGCAGCGCTCCCGCAAGAAGATCCAGCGCCCGCCGCAGGCCGCGCAGCCATACAGGCAGCGCGGTCTCCGTCAACTCGGGCCCGGTCGGTTTGGCGGGTTCAGCCACGGTTCGTCCGTCCTACAGCGCGCAAGCGGCGCTGACCCGGTCCAGAAGCTTGCCGGCGATCTCGCCGTTGGCGTCGGCCCATGACTGCCATATCGCCCTGGTGCTTTCCTTGGCGGAAGCGAAATCGGCGTCGGCGGGCGTCAGCAGCGTCATGCCTTCGGCCGTAAGCTTGGTCTCGGCTTCGCCGGCCGCCGCGTCGATCGCCGCGCGGAACTTGTCCTGCCAGGCGTTGGCAGTCTCGGTCAGAGCAGTCTGAATTTCCGGCGACAGCGCCCCGAACGCCTTTTCGTTCACTGCGATGAGCTGGTCGGTCATGGTGAAGTTCAGCATATATCCGTAATCCACCACCTCATAGAACTTCCAGTCATAGGCCGGGATCACAGCGGTGATCGCGCCATCGACGACGCCGCGCTGCAACGCCGGGATAACCTCGGCTGGCGTTATCGCAACGCCGGAAGCGCCCATGAGGTCGAGCATTTCCACCTGCATCTTGTTCCAGGTGCGCACCTTGCGGCCTTTCAGATCGCCGATCTGATCAACCGAATCGCGCAGCCAGACCTGCTGCGGCGGCATCGTCCAGCCCGTCAGCGCCCGGACCTTGAACTTGTCCTGGAGGCGCTCGTTGAAGATCGGCAGCACTTCGTCGATGGCCGTGTAGAACTGGTCCGTCGAAGTGCAGATGAACGGCAGACCGAACACCGTCAGTTCGGGAACTTCGCCGGCGACCGGTCCGATGGCGAGATCGGCGATCTGGATCTGGTCAGTGGCGAGCGCGCGCAGGGTATCCGTGTTCTTGTAGGGAAGTTCGCCTGACGAAAAGACCTCGATGACGAGTTCGCCGTCCGTGGCTTTCGCGACATCGCTGGCGAATTCCCGGTAGAGTTCCGTCGGCTTGTCGTTGGCGCCGAACGGCGTGAACAGCGACCATTTGGTTTCGGCCAGAGCCTGGCCGGACAACGCGGAAAAGGCTGCGCCCGCGATCAGCGCGTATTTCCAGAAATTCAATTCCCATTCCTCCCTTGTGAAGTCCTGGTGAGCCGCCGGTTGTTGCTGGCAACAACCCGGTCAACAGGCCTCAGCCTCCCATGTAAACCATCGAGACATGGCAAATTAATCGATCAATTGATCGATAATCGATATATTTATCTTTTTGTGCTATGGAGTCAATTCATCGTTTACCCGACCGTGGACCGCCGGCAAAAGACTTGCCGTTCCCGGTTACGGTGTTACAAAAAGCCCTCACGGAAACATTCCTGCCTCGGGCGATCGAAGGGCCGGCTGAAGGCCCGCAGGTATAGACAATGAAAAACGGCAACAGCGAAACGCAAACCGACAGGCGGCTGGATCTCGCCGCCCGGGCGGCTTGGATGTCCTATGCCCGGAATCGCACGCAGGACCAGATAGCGCAGGAACTACAAGTCTCGCGACAGGTCGTCCAGCGCCTGATGGCGCTCGCACACAAGGCGGGCCTGATCGAATTCCGGCTCAACTACGCATTGACCGAATGCATTGAGCTGGCGGAGCGGTTGAAGGAGCATTTCGGCCTGCAATACTGCGAGGTGTCGCCGAGCGAGTCGGGGTCGGTCGAAGACCTGGCGTCCGTCGGCGCTCTCGCCGCCCGCTATCTCGAGACCGTCCTGCAATCGCGCGAATCCATGACGATAGGCGTCGGCAACGGCAAGACGATGCGACAGGTCTCCGAGCATCTCGCACGCCTCGACAGACCCGATTGCCGCTGTGTTTCAATGATGGGCAATCTCACCCGAAGCGGCAAGGCCAGCAATTACGATGTAGTGACATGGATCGCCGATCTTCTGGGCGCAGACTGTTATCCGCGACCGATGCCGGTGATCACCGAAACCGAGCAGGAACGCGAGGTGCTTCAGGCGCAGCCGGGCTATGCCCGGCTCAGCGACATCGTCGCGCAGGCCGACCTGTTGATCATGGGTATCGGCTACTGGGGAAGAGGCGGGTCGCTTGTCATGGACGGCTACATCACCGAGGACGAGGCGCGTGAAGCCGTGCGCGCCGGAGCCGTGGGCGAGTTCCTGGGTTTCGCTATCGACACGAAGGGGCGCGTGATCGACGCCGATTACCACGCGCGCCTGACGTCCTATCTGCCGAAACCGGATGAGAGCCGACCGGTGGTCATCGTCGCCTCGGGAGAACTTCGCGTGCCTGCCGTCAAGGCGGCTTTCGCCGGACGCCTGGCCAACAGCCTGATCACCGACGAGAACACAGCGCGGCTTTTCCTGGCGTGACGTTCCGGGCCGGTCCTGGATGTCGATGTTCCAGACCGCGAACCATTGGTTGCGGATGCCCTCGCGCTGGCGACAGTCGGCGCGCGCCTTGGAACACGTCAACCGACCGCGCTGGTCAGCAAATCGGACGAAGCCGCCGTTCAGGGCTTGCTAAGGAATGTCGACTTCGAATTCATGCCCAGCCTCAGTGAGAGCGGCGACAGCGGCGTTCAAATCGCGATCGGCGACCAGAATATGCTCCCCGTCAAACGTGCAGAGAACGAATACGCCGATACCTTTGTCACTGAGAGGCGTTACCAGTGATTGCACAATCCCGGCGGTGTGAAAGTCAAACGGTCCCATGCTGCGCAGGCATGCCCACGGCGCATCTGTTTCTGTTCCTTCAGGAATGCGATCCATTTGGCAGACAACCGTCATTTCGTCATCCGCACGGATGAGCGCCGTGAAACCTGCCCCGCTCAACCAGTCAGGCATCGGTGCGTCCGATGCCAAACGGGAGACGCCGTAGCGGCCCGGCACGCGTTGCAAGCGGACGCCGGCGCTCACGCGTCAGTTCCGCCGATTGCGGCGACAGCCTCAATCTCGATCAGGTATTCGGGACGCGCAAGCGCCGAAACGGTCAAAACAGTCACCGCGGGCGGTTGACGCTCTTTCCAGCGGCGCATTCGCACCTCCGCCAGCGCCACGGCGTCTTCGGAATTCGTGAGGAAATATGTAAGCTTCACCAGGTTTCCCATGCCCATGCCTGCATGCGAAAGCAGGGCCTCGATATTGTCGAGCGCCTGTTCGGCCTGCTCACGAAACGATGTCCGCAAGGCGCCGCAGGGCGCTACGCCGAATTGACCTGAGACGAACATCCATTTCGCTGCGCCCTCAACGGCGGTCGCATGGCTGTAGATCGTCGTGAAATTGTCTGGAACCGCCCAGACTGTATTCGGATTGATTGATTCAATAGACGCTGGCATGGCGTTCTCCTTCTATGGTTTTAGAAGAAGGACATTCCCGCTTACTCTGCCAGCGGAAGCTTCATCTTCAGCGATGATGCCCGACGTTACCACACGAATTATCGTTTTCAAGGGTGGAAAGCAGACAGAAGCCAAGCTTCGTTGCCAGCCCGATGAATGCTTTCTGTTCAGCGACTCATCCAGGCGCCGGGCGTCTCGCTCGGTATCCTCCGAAGAGGGCAAGGCCGCGCGTGTCCGTCTGCGCTCAACACGGTTCCTGTCTCTGCCTTCGTGATGAACCGCTGATCGCGTTTCTCGCCCCCCGAAGACGTCGTTGATCGTGTGCAGCCCTGTCGGCGAGACGAAGCGGCGCGGCGGGTCTGCCCTTGGCGCTGCTTCTCGGTTCGGTTCGGAAACGCGGCGCCGACCGCTTCCGTGAGTGGCGGGCGAATGCCGATCACCGCCTTCGTCAGAGCCGCCGGGATATATCAACCAACCGCGCAGGTCAGCAAAGCGGACATTGCGACCAGTGCTTATTGTTGCGGATGTTCTGATTGCGACCCGACAGTCGCAACTACTTTGCTTTGCATCTAATCCAGTTGTTCAAATCGTCGGTTCTGGCTATTTCCTGGGAGCCATTGTGCCCATGCCATGCCTCCAAAACAAACGTTAAAAATGCCACGTCACATCGCAATAACCCGGCGACGGGGTCGTTCTGGCCGCTGGGCCTTGGCATAAATTGTCGATAACCGCCCTTTTGTGTTTCGACGGACACGTGCCTCAAGGCGTTCTAACTTGTCCTCCAACAACCGGCGTCCTGACGGGTTTCGCCGCACCGAAGAAGACCACGATGGTGTTGGCCGAAAACCGGGTTGACTCCGCTTCTTCGGGAACCTCGCTAAAGCCGGTTTCCGTGTTGTCCCACCCGTTGCCGACCCAAACATTGCCGGCGGGATCCACGCCTATGGGCGCAACGATCTGCAGTCCGCCGATATAGCCCTCGGACGGTGTGATCGGGTCACCTGTTTTCAATCCGGGCGGGCAGGTTTCAGTGCGGAAACCGCAAAGCTGGGTTACCGAATGACTGGTGGCGCTCGCGACCCAGACATTGTCGTTGCCGTCAATCGCGACCCCCCAGGGTCCGGTGATGGCGCCCTCCGCATTGAAGGGGCCCAGTACCGACCCATTGGGCCGGATCACAGATATATCGCCGCCGGGAAACTCGCTGATGATCTCCCAAAGATTGATCCACATGTGGGCCGCAATGTCGTCGGCCGACTGCAAACCCCTGCGCGCCTCAAGCTTGCTTTCGATCGCCTGCTTGGCCAAGTCCAGTTTTTCTCTTGTCCCCGGATGTCCGACAAGATTGCCGACCCAGGCATTGCCCTGGCTGTCGATCGCGATGGCATGAGGGCTGAAACCAACCTTGATCTCCTCGGCGTTGGCGGGGTCGTTCGAAGGGAACCGCGTTACTGTGTCGGAACCACTATTGGTGATCAGGATCCGGTCCTGCAGGTCGATGGCGATGCCGAAGGGACTTTTGACCTGTAGCGTGCCTTCTTCGGGCTTGCCATCCACGGTGCGGCCGAGAATACGGCCTTTGGAGGGGTCGCCACCGGGAAAGTGAACGATCTGGTTGTTGCCGTTGTCTACCGTCCAGACATCGCCGTTCGGTGCGACGATCACGCCCTGCATCTGCCCGAGCTTGCCATCGAAGTTGTATCCGCCTTCCGGCGACAGCGGCTCGCCGGTCTTTCGGTCGAGGACAGAAATCGTGCTGCCGATCAGGTTGGTGACCCAAACCTTGTTATCTTCTGAGAAAGCGATGCCCCATCCGGGGCTATCGAGACCGCCGCCGCGATACCCCGTGATCATCGGCGACAGCGGGGTGCCGTCGGTGTCGAACCTCCCGACGCCACCGCCGAACTGCTGGAAGATCGTGGTCTGCGACCCGATCAGCCAATTGTTGTTGGTCCAGAAGTTGCCGTCCTCGTCAAGCGCGGCGCCCCCAACGGCGTAAAAGCCGCCGCCGCCGTAAACCAGCGACAGGGTCCAGGCGCTCGGGGGAAAAAAGAGGTAAGGCACATGCGGCACATCCCGGTACCGGCTACCTTCTGGTATCGGATAGAACGCGTCCAACAGGTTGAAGAGCTTGTCCGCATTGTGCCAGGGGTGGCGGGCGATGTTCTGTGCCGCCTGCAGCGTGTCGGCAGGCGTTGATCCGTCCGGCGGCGTGGCCGCGTCGAAGAGCTTGTTGCAGGCGTCCGCGATCGCCGTTACGCAGCCCGACAGCAGGAGGCCAAGCGTGTTGAACTTCGTCAGGGTGGTGGTTCGCGGCGCGTTCAGCGTGTCCGATATGACCGGACCAAGGCCGCCTGTCTCGAGATTCACGAGGTTCGGCATATTGCGCGAAGCAATGCGAAGTCCGGTAACATTGCCGCGCAGATCACCGCCGTCCAGCAGTTGCGCGGCCGTCCAGGCCGAGGCGACAGTCGTCAATTCGCTGATCGTTACCTTTGCCGGCGGTTCATTTCCCAACAACGCCATCAGGGTCGTTGCCGGGTTGGATCCCGTACCGGGTGCCAATGTGGACTCGCCGCCACGGGCGATCAGATAAAGAACACCGCTCTCGCTTCCTACATCCCCAAGGTTCAATGTGAACGCACCCTGGCCGTCCGTCGTCGCGGAGCCGAGCATTTCAGGCGCTTCTTTCCCCGCTTTCCACGCAGTCACCACCGCACCGGCGATGGGCGCACGTCCTACAGCGACCTGTCCTTCGATACGATTCTCGGCGAAAGCCGGAAATGACATGAGAGCAAGCGAGATGATCAGGGCAGTGCATTTCACGACGTTCAACATCGAAATGTCCTTGTGCAAAGGGTTGGCGCGTTTTTTGGCCACGTATAGCATACAGCAGGTGTTTTCTGCTTTGACGCTACCACATATTAGCTCAGAAGCCTGTGTCAGCTGAACAAATTGTCAACAGAAGAAGTGCGCCCGGAGTTAATCGCAGCGGAGGGCAATGTATGGTGCCGGATGCGACGGATCAGAACAGTTAGGATTAACGCGTTTGCAACACAAACGCAGGGTCTGAATTGGGCTGATTTTGATGAAAAAGTCGCCTTGATTAGGCCTTTGTCGATTGATTCAGTTTCTCAAGTGATTTGGGAGGCTGATTGCGATGATGGGCAAGCGAAAGGAATGTCAGGCGGCACTGTTCTATGAGTTCAGCCTGGAGGACCACGTACCATCGGGTCATCTGTTGCGGTCGATAGATCGATTTGTGGATTTGACCGACATCCGAACACACCTGCGCCCTTTCTACAGCGATATCGGGCGTCCGTCGGTTGATCCCGAACTGATGATCCGCATGCTTCTGGTCGGATACATCATGGGTATTCGATCCGAGCGGCGGCTGTGTGAAGAGGTCCATCTGAACCTTGCCTATCGCTGGTTTTGTCGTCTCGATCTGGGCGATCCAGTGCCCGATCAGTCGACCTTTTCGAAGAACCGTCATGGCCGGTTCCGGGAAAGCGATCTGTTGCGGCAGCTGTTTGAGAGTGTCGTTGCCCGCTGCATTGAAGAAGGATTGGTGGGTGGCGATGTGTTCGCCGCCGATGCCAGCATCATCCGAG